>JAGVAO010000082.1 GCA_020060235.1 Anaerolineales bacterium
ATTTCGGGCGAACCTTTGACGCCCGGCTCATTGTCGACGCGCCAGAAAAGGGCATAAGTGATGAAAGAAATGTTCATCAGTACCCAGCCCGCCAGCACGTCCAGTCCGCTGAGAATGTCGAGAGGTTTCATGCTGAACTCCTTGCTATAATGATAGCATGACCCTCACCCTCCGCCCCTCCCAAACCTCCATCCTCCGCTACCGCAGCGGAAAAATGGGCATTTCTGCCGTGCCTGGCGCGGGCAAGACCTTTACACTCTCGGCCCTGGCCGCCCAGATAATCACCAGCGGCGCGCTGGCGGTCGACCAGGAAGTGCTGATAGTCACCCTGGTCAACTCAGCGGTCGATAACTTCGCCAATCGCATCGGCGGGCTGGTTGAGAAGCGCGGACTGATTCCGCACCTCGGCTACCGCGTCCGCACCCTGCACGGACTGGCGCACGACATCGTCCGCGAAAAGCCGGGCCTGGCCGGGCTGGAGGAGCGTTTCCAGATTATCGATGACCGCGAGGCCGACTTCATCCGCAAGGAAGCCGCCAACGCCTGGCTCTCGGCCCATCCCTATCACCTAGACGACTATTTCGACCCCGCCCTCGACGACTCCAAACGCGACTGGGTGCGCCGCGGGCAACTCTCCGAACTCGTCCACAGCCTGGCCCTGGCCTTCATCCGCACCGCCAAAGACAACCGCCTGACCCCTGAAGCCATTCGTGCCCGCCTCGACGAATCCCCCGACCTGCCCCTGGCCCGCATGGGCTGCGAAATCTACGCCGACTACCAGCGCGCCCTGGCCTATCGCGGCGCGGTCGATTTCGACGACCTGATTCGCCTGGCAGCCCACATCCTCGAAACCGACCCCGGCTACCTCGCCCGCCTGCAATACCGCTTCCCTTTCGTCCTCGAAGACGAAGCCCAGGATTCGTCCCGCATCCAGGAGGAAATCCTGCGCAAAATCGCCCCCAACTGGGTGCGCGTCGGCGACCCCAACCAGGCCATTTTTGAGACCTTCACCACCGCCAACCCGCAGTTGCTCAAAGATTTTATTGCGGATGAAGCGGATAAAAAGGAGGAGTTGCCCGTTTCCGGGCGTTCCCAGCCCTTCATCATCGACCTGGCGAACCAGTTAATCGACTGGGTGACGGCTTCGCACCCCGAGCCTGCCTGCCGGAATGCGTTGAGCGTTCCCTACATCCAACCCGCCGCCGCTGACGACCCGCAGCCGAATCCCGCACCGGACGCCGACTCCATCCGCCTTATCGACAAAAAATACACCCCCGAAGGCGAAGTCGAAGCCGTCGCCAACTCCCTCGAAAAATGGCTGCCCGGCCATCCCGATTGGACAGTGGCCGTGCTCGTTCCGCGCAACGCCCGCGGCGTGGACGTGGTCAACGAACTCAAAAAGCGCAAGATTGACTACATCGAACTCATCAACAGCACCAACACCACCCGCATGGCCGCCGGGGCGCTGGCCAACATCCTGTCCTACCTGGCCGACCCCTCCTCGCCGCTCAAACTGTCCAAAGCCTACCAGGTCTGGCGGCGCGACTGGCGCGACGAGGAAGCCCTGCGCGAAGCCATTCGCGCCGAAAACCAGGATGCCGACGAGCAGGAGATTGCCGCGTCGGGCGAAGTCCTGCTCGCAATGACCAAAAGCGCCGCCGAACTGCTGCGCAAAACCCGCCACGTCGAGGAATACATCTTTCCGGCGGCCAACCCAGACAGCCTGCCATTTGATTTTTCCGACTCGGAGGAAAACCTGGCCCTTGAAAACGAACTGTTCGCCTTCCGCGAAGCCGTCCGGCGCTGGCAGGCCGCCACCTTGCTACCGGTTGACCAACTGCTGCTGACCCTCGCCCAGGAACTCTTCACCAGCCCCGCCGACCTGGCCCTGGCGCACAAACTGGCCCTCGTCCTGCGCCAGAGCGCCGAAAACCACCCCGACTGGCGCTTGCCCGAACTGACCGCCGAGTTGGGCGTCATCGCCAAAAACGAGCGCCGCTTCATCGGCTTCTCGGATGACGACTCCGGCTTCGACCCCGAAAAGCATCGCGGCAAGGTTGTCGTCACCACCATGCACAAAGCCAAAGGCCTCGAATGGGACCGCGTCTACCTGATGTCGGTCAACAACTACGATTTCCCATCCCTGCAACCCTACGACACCTACATTTCTGAAAAATGGTTTGTGCGCTCCCACCTGAATCTTGAAGCCGAAGCCCTGGCCCAACTCCGTGCCGCTTTCGCCGCTGGAGAATACGACTGGTACGAGGAAGGCGCTGCCACCCTGGCCGCCCGCGTCGATTACACCCGCGAACGCCTGCGCCTGCTCTACGTCGCCATCACCCGCGCCAAACGTGACTTAATCGTCACCTGGAACACAGGCCGCAAAGGCGAATCCCAACCCAGCCTGGCCCTGCAAGCCCTGACAGGCTGGATGGAAAGGTAAAAACCCTTGCCCTTCTCTCTGGATGTTCGTACCCTGATTATCGCCGGGATGATTATTGTTTTTTACATGTTTATCATCCTGCTCATCTATGGGTTCAGCCAGAAAACCTATCCGGGATACCGCTATTGATTGGCCTCTCAACTGATTTACATTTTTGTTTACGGTTTTTTTGGCTTGCGCGGGGTACTACCCGATTTTTTTAGCATTATGCTCGCAAATACATTGGTAGCCCTTGCCGGCGTTTTGCGACTGGAGGGCATCAAGCGTTTTGTTGGACAAGAAAAGTTCTGGCTACCCAACCTGGCAATTCCCATTTCAGTTTTTGTGGTTTTCTTATACTTTAGCGGCGAAAACGATAGCGCACTGGCTCGAAATACATTTATCTCTCTGTTAGGCGTGTTGCTCAGCCTGCGCGTCGCCTGGGTTTTGTGGCGATATCGCATGCCCAACTCAACAATCCTTTCGGGGTTTCTAGCCGGCACATTGACTTTTTATGCCCTGGTGCTTACGACTCGCGCCATATTCTGGATTGTGTTTCCGGAACAGCGTGATATCCTTGCCAATAACCTGCCCAATACCATCTACACCACACTCAGTTTGGTTTTTGAACTCAGTTGGCCGACCCTGTTTGTCTTGATTAACGGCCAGCGCATGAACGAAGAGAATAAATCCCTGACCCAGCAACTGGAACAGCTAGCCGCGATGGACGTTTTGACCGATATCTATAATCGGCGCAAATTCATTGAACTCAGCCAACAGGAATTGGCGCGCGCTCGCCGTTATGGACGCAACCTCAGCCTGGTAATGTTTGACCTTGACCGCTTCAAGGATATCAACGACACCTTCGGCCATGCCGCCGGGGATGATGTGCTTAAGCGGGTCGCATGCGCTTGCAAACAAAATCTCAGGGAAACCGATATTCTCGGGCGCTTTGGCGGCGACGAGTTTGTGATTTTATTGCCAGAAAGCGATGAGCAAACCGCCATGCAAACAGCGACGCGGCTGGAAGAAAAAGTTTTAGAGATAGGTTTTCCCTGGAAGCATCAGGTTCGGGTTGGGTTTAGTTACGGAATTGCCACCTTGCAGCCAGAAGACGAATATATTGACGCACTGATGGCTCGCGCCGATGCCATGCTCTACCAAATGAAAGCCCGCCGGCACAATCGCTCACCAATCTTGCGCTGACAGTGATGCTATAGTACAAAGAACCCGCAAAATATCCACATCGACAAGGAAACCTTTCCCATGCTTCTCGCCCAAATCACCGACCTGCACATTGACAACACCGTGCCCGAACTCAGCCACATCGACGCCCGCGCCAACGCCCTGGCGGTTCTCGACAGCCTGCAAAAGCAGGGGGTCCGGCAACTGGCGCTGACCGGCGACCACGCCGAAACCTACCAGGGTACCGAGTGGTTCCTGGAGCAGGTCGAGCAGCGCGGCTTTCAATACCGGGTCATTTTGGGCAATCACGATGTATTCGAGCCTTACCTCGAGCGAAACCTGCTCCAGCCCCACCCATACTTTTTCGAAGAGATGGAAGGGTTTCGAATATTCTTCCTGGATTCAGGCAATTACTGGGTCGACCCTGTCCAACTGGCCTGGTTCAAAGAAGGACTCGCCAGCACCAGTCTCGAAATCCTGGTTTTCATCCACCACCCGGTGCTCGACTGCGGCGGGACGATGATGGATACACGCTATCCGCTCCAGAACCGCGATGAAGTCCGGCAAATCCTGGTCGACAACGGGCGCGAAATCGGCCTGTTTTGCGGGCATTATCATACCGATGCCATCATCCGGCAGGACAACATCACCCAGTATGTGACCCCCTCGACGCTGTACCAACTCAAAAAATATTCCGAACGCCCCGAAACCGATAACGAAAACATCGGCTACCGCATTATTTCGCTCGAAAACGGAAAATTCGAGACAAAAATAGCCTACCTGTGATAAAGACAATAATGGCAGGGGCGACCCGCCCGGCGCAAAAAATGGTCATTTTATGCCCAGACGGGTCGCCCCCACAGGTTTTCCCGTCTCGAACAGCATAACCATTAATTCCGCTTCGGGTTCCGGTAAATCGTTGCCAACCCCCCGGTGGAGGTCTCCCGATACAATGACGGCAGGGCGTGGCCCGTCTCCCGCATCACCAGCACCACCTCGTCATACGAAACGCGATGACTGCCATCGGTGAACAGGACATAATCGGCGCAGTTGAGAGCCTGCCCGGCGGCAAAAGCGTTGCGCTCGATGCACGGAATCTGCACCAGCCCGCCGACCGGGTCGCAAGTCAGGCCGAGGTTGTGCTCCAGGCCCATTTCGGCGGCATATTCCACCTGGCGGATAGTGCCACCCATTAACTGGGTGGCCGCCCCGGCAGACATCGCGCAGGCAACCCCAATCTCTCCCTGGCAGCCAACCGCTGCGCCTGAAATCGAAGCATTAAATTTGGCAAGGTTGCCAATCAGCCCGGCGGTCGCCAGCGCGCGCAAAATCGATTCGTCGGAGCAGCTCAACGTCTCCTTCTGATAACGCAAAACCGCAGGCAAGACGCCCGAGGAGCCGCAGGTCGGCGCGGTGACAATTTGCCCGCCCGAAGCGTTCTCCTCCGAAACCGCCAGCGCGTAAGCCGCCAGGATGCCCTGGCGCTGGAAATGCGAACCAGCCAGATTTGCCTTTCGATAAAAAGCCCAGGCCTTACGGGAAAGGCCCAACCCGCCCGGCAAGACACCCTCGGCCTGCAAGCCGCGCTCGATAGCCGCCTGCATGACCCGCCATACTTCTTCGAGATGCGCCCAAATCGATTTGCCTTCGCATTCTTCGACATATTCCCAGAGCGATTGGCCGGTCTGTTTGCAGCGCGCCAGGATGGCGTCCATGGTCGTCAGCGGGTAAACCTGCGGCGATTTTGGCAATTGCCCGCCGTCGTTAAGCGCGCCGCCGCCGATGCTGTAAACTTCCCAGGATTCGAGCAGTTGTCCATCAGCAGAAAAGGCCTCGAAGCGCATCCCGTTGGGGTGCAGGGGTAATACTTCGTCCGGCTGCCAGACCAGGTCCAGCGCGCC
>JAGVAO010000248.1 GCA_020060235.1 Anaerolineales bacterium
CCGGCATTCTCGAAATAGTATATGCGGCTGTGTTCGAGGAAGCGCCCCAAAATGCTGATGACGCGAATGTTCTCGCTCAAGCCCTTGATGCCGGGGCGCAGGCAGCAAATGCCGCGCACGATTAAATCCACCTTCACGCCAGCCTGCGAGGCCTGGTAAAGTTTTTGGATGATGGCCTTGTCAACCAGGGCATTAATTTTAAAAACCAAATGCGCCGGGCGGCCAGCCTTTTGGTGCTCGATTTCGCGCTCAATCAGGGCTTCGAACTTCTGGCGCAAATTGACCGGGGCCACCAGCAATTTGCGGTATTCCTTTTTGGCCGAATAGCCGGTCAGGTAATTGAACAGGTCGGTAATATCCGCGCCGATTTCGGGGTCGGTGGTGAACAGTCCCATATCTTCATAAACCTGGGCGGTGGCGGCATTGTAATTGCCCGTGCCGAGGTGGATATAACGCCGAATGTGCTCCCCTTCCTTGCGAACCACGAGGGCCACTTTGGCGTGGGTTTTCAAACCGAGCAGACCATAAACCACATGCACGCCTTCCTGTTCCAACAGGCGCGCCCAGCCAATGTTACTCTCCTCGTCAAAACGAGCTTTTAACTCGACCAGCGCCGAAACCTGCTTGCCGTAATCGCGGCGGGCTTCGAGCAGGGCCCGCACGACCGGGGCGTTGGTTCCGACCCGGTAAAGGGTCTGCTTGATGGCAAGCACATCCCTGTCGCTGGAGGCCTGGCGCAGGAAATTAATCACAGGCAGGAAAGAATCATAAGGGTGGTGAAGCAGGATTTCGTTGCGCGAAACCGCATCGAGCACGCTGGCATCGTCGCCGTTGGATTTCTTGAACGCCTTGGGCATCAGCGGCAGGAAAGGCAAGTCCTTCAGGTCGGGGCGGTTGATGTTCATCAACTGGCGCAAATCGGTCAGGCCAAGCGGTCCATCGAAGGAAAATACATCCTTGACATCCATCTCCAACTGGTCAATCAGCACTTCACGAATGCGAGGGGGCATCTGGCGGTTGACCTCGATACAAACCACCGCGCCGAAATGACGTCCGCGCACGCTCTCTTGCATGGTTTCGAGCAGGTCGTCACCTTCCAATTCCTGCACCACCAGGTCGGCATTGCGGATGACACGAAACAGGTGCGCCTCGACAATCTTCATGCCCGGGAACAGGGACGGCAGGTGGGCCATAATTACCTGCTCGAGCCAGACGAAATAGTGGTTATGAGGCACCGTGCCGTCCTTGCGGGTACTGCCCGAAGAACGCTTGAGCGGCAAAAGGCGCGGCAACGTGCCGGGAATTTTCAGGCGCGCAAAACGCTCGTGACCCTTCTCGTCACGGATAAGAATTGCCAGGTTCAGGCTCAAGTTCGAGATGTGCGGGAAAGGATGCCCCGGGTCGAATGCCAGAGGCGTCAGGACGGGGAAAATCACCTCGTCGAAATATTCTTTTGAGGCCTCGCGCTGCTTCTCGTCCAACTGCTCGTAATCCAGCACATGAATTCCGGCCTTGTCCAACTGGCTACGCAGGTCGTCGGTCCACATCTCATGGCCTGCCTTGAGCAATTCGCTGGCAACCTTGCGAATAGCCGCCACTTGCTCGGCGGGCGTCAGGCCATCCGGCGAAAACTCGACCACGCCCTCGTCAATCTGCATTTTTAGGCCGCCCACGCGCACCATAAAAAACTCGTCCATGTTCGAGCCAAAAATCGACAAAAACTTGGCGCGCTCCAGCAGCGGCCAGCGCACATCGGCGGCCTCCTCCAGCACGCGCCGCTGGAACTCTAGCAGGCTTAACTCGCGGTTCAGGTATAACTTGGGGTCTTGCAGGTCAAAGGTCGGTGTCGATTCGGGCATCTCAGGCTCTGTCATTCGCTTTTCCTTTAATTATACCGGATGGGTCAAATTTTTAGATTCTACGCCTGCGCGTTTTTTTAAGGTTATGAATTTGTTAAAGATTCCCGGCTTTTCAAAGCATACGGCGGTACAATCGAAAGATGGATTTTTACTGTTACGCTGTCACCGCTCCCGGCATCTGGCCTTTCGCCGCGCAGGAGATGAAAGCCCTCGGCGCTGCGCCCCTCAACCTGCCCGCTGTTACAGGGAACGGAGTCGACGCCCCAGCCGACCCCGGCGGCCTCGACTTTCGCGCCGACCTGGCGAGCCTCTACCGCCTGAACCTGCGCCTGCGCACCCCCGGCCGGATACTGGTACGCCTGGGCAACTTCTTCTACGCCCGCACCTTCGAAGAACTACGCCAGTCTGCCGCGCGCCTGGCCTGGGAACGATTTATCCAACCCGGCCAGCCGGTCGAAATCCGTGTCACCTGCCACAAATCGAAACTCTACCACTCCGGCGCAGTCGCCGAACGGATTGGCCAGGCCATCGAAGCGCGTCTTGGCCAACCCAGCCCCGAGCAAAAGGGCGCGCAGCGCGTCATGGCCCGCCTGGTCAACGACCGGCTGACCATCAGCATCGACTCTTCAGGCGAAAACCTGCACAAACGCGGCTACCGTCTTGAAACCGCCAAAGCCCCGCTGCGCGAAACCCTGGCCGCCGCCCTGCCAATCGCCTGCGGCTGGGACGGCAACGCCCCCCTGCTCGACCCGTTCTGCGGTTCGGGCACCATCGCCATCGAAGCCACGCTGCTAGCCCTCAACATTGCCCCCGGCCTCAACCGCCGCTTCGCCTTCATGGACTGGCCCAACTTCGACGAGGCCGCCTGGCAGGCCGTCCGCGCCGAGGCCCTCGCTGCGCAACGGAACGCCGCGCCGCCCATCCTGGCCTCCGACCGCGACGAAGGCGCAATCCGCATTGCGCTTGCCAACGCCGAAAGAGCCGGGGTGGCCGAACACATCCGCTTTGCCCGGCAGGCGGTATCGGCCATCGAGCCGCCGGAAGAACCCGGCTGGGTTGTCACCAACCCGCCTTACGGCGCGAGGGTCAGCGCCAACAAAGACCTGCGCAACCTGTATGCCCAACTGGGCAACGTCCTGCGCGCCCAATGTCCCGGCTGGCGGGTCGGAATTTTATCCAGCGACCGCGCCCTGCTCGGCCAAACCGGGCTAACGCTCGATACGGGCATCCGCCTCGTAAACGGCGGCCTGGCGGTCATCCTGGCCCGAGGGCGGGTGGAATAATCCGCTAAAATGCAAAAAGCCCCGCTTTCCAGCGAGGCTTTTTATTGTCCAAAATTAGCGCAGATTAGCCGACCAGTTTGGTCAGGTCTTCGGCGGCGCGGCGCATTTCGAGGAAAACCAGGCCCAATTTGCCTTCCTGGCGAGCCAGGGCAGTCAGGACGGCTTCATCGCCAACCGCAATCAGCACAATAAAACCATTGTTGCCTTTGATGTAAACCTGTTCGAGGCCGCCGCGCCCGAGTTCCGACGCAATGCGCTCGCCAAGCGAAAGCATGGCCGCCGACATGGCCGAAACACGGTCTTCTTCCGCGCCCTGTTGCAGGGCCGAGGCCATAATCAGGCCGTCTACAGAAACAACCGCCGAGGCTTCGATGTCGGGGGCTGATGCCTGCATTGCGCGCAAGCGGTCTACCATTTGTTGACTGCGGGATTTGCTCATGCAGATTTCTCCAATGCGAAAATATCTTCAAAAGTTTACCACAATTCTTAACATCGCGGCAAATTTTTCAAAATCGTAAAGCGATTAACTGCTGCGAAGCTTGTAATTGGGCGCTTCCTTGGTGATGATGATGTCGTGCGGATGACTCTCAATCAGCCCGGCGTTGGTGATTTTTCGCAGCCGGGTGCGGTGGCGCAAATCATCGAGGTCTTTTGCCCCGGCATAACCCATGCCCGAGCGCAGGCCGCCCACCAGTTGATAGACATAATCCCTCAGGGTTCCCTTGTAGGGCACGCGGCCCTCGATGCCCTCCGGAACCAATTTGCCGCCGCCCTTCTGGCCGCTGCCATAGCGGTCTTTGCCGAAACCCTGCATTGCGCCCAGGCTGCCCATGCCGCGATATTCCTTGAAACTGCGGCCTTCGTAAGTGACCACCTCGCCGGGCGATTC
>JAGVAO010000014.1 GCA_020060235.1 Anaerolineales bacterium
CTGCCAGGCAGGCGATGGCCTCGTCGATTTCGGCCTGGGTGGCCTGTTTGCCGCCATAGCGGACACGCTCGAAGAGCACGGTCAGGCGTTCGACCGGGGCGGCTGGCAGCCGGGCTTTGACCATCAGGGCCACGAACTCGGCGGGGGTCAGGCTGTCATGACGCAGGACGATTTTCTGGCTTTCGGTTACAGCCTGGAGCATATTGGCGTAACAATTAATGATGGCGTCGCCCCAATCTTTGCCCGCCTTGATTTCGTCCATTGCCTGTTCGGCAATCCCGGCCAGGGCTATCCGTTCATCATTCGATGGCATTCGCTCACGCAAGAACAGCCAGGCCAGCAGGAAGACCAGCAAAACCAAAAGCAGCGACAGCCCGAAGGAAACCCATACAGGAATGGCAGGTTCTTCAAATTCCTGGTTGGGGATGTCGATGCCTTCCTCGACCTCGAACGGCTCTTCTTCCAGGATTTCGGCCTGCAGGGTGACTTCAGGCATCGGGGTGGGCAAGCTTTCGGGCAGGGCGGATTGCGAGAGCGCGGCGACTGCGGCCATGATGCCAAGAATGGCCGTGACCAGTGCCATGCTTGCCAGGATGAGACGGACTTTCCTGCGCGACCAGGGTGTAAGGAAAAATAGCGCCAGGATGAACAGGGTAAGCGCCCCGAACATGGCGAAGATGAAGGCCACCGAGGGCGGGTACGGGCTGAAATCCCCTTCAGGCAGGTGGGAAAATGGCGTGCCGGGAGAAAACTCGAACGATTCCAGCCCGGATGCGGTGATGAACAGCATCCCGATGGTGAACAAACCAACCAGGATGGCGATGTTCTTGGGGGTCAGGAGGCGTTTCATCGCGGGAAATTATAACATTTGGGTGTGGCAGGGCGGCCTCGCCATGATGTAAAATTACCAGTTCCTTCCCTGTTGTCTGAAAAGATTTTGCCGCCGAAGTTTATCGATACACCAAAGGAGAAAAAGATTATGCCAACCCCCAAGATTTCGCGCCCGAAATTCCCGCCCGGTTATGTCGAAAACCCCACCTCGATGGTTGCCTGGGAAGATGTCGAAGGACGTTTGCGCGATGCCAAAAATTACTGGCTCTGTTCGGTTTATCCCGATGGTCGTCCGCATGTGGTGCCGCGTTGGGCGGTGTATGTGGATGGCAGGGTTTATTACGATGGCAGTCCCGAAACCCGCCATGCGCGCAATATTGCCGTAAATCCGCAGGTGGTTTTGCACCTTGAAAGCGGCGACCAGGCCCTGATTGTGGAAGGCGTAGCTGGCGAGGCCGGCAGGCCCTCAGTGGAATTGGCGGCAGCACTGGTAACCGCCTATTGCCAGAAGTATGAAGCTTTCGGTTATTGCCCCGAACCCGACCAGTGGAACGAAGGCGGGTTGTTCGTCTTTACGCCCAAAAAAGTGCTGACCTGGACGAATTTTATGGATGACCCAACCCGCTTTACGTTTGATTAATTCGTTTCGCGCAATGCCGCCAGGGCCTTCTGGTATTCGCTTTCCAGCCCCTGGCTGTTGTTGATGCGTAACTGCAGGTCGCGCAGCAGGCCGTCTTTCAGGCCGTAAATCAGCCCGTTGACGGTCAGGCCCTGTCCGCGTTCCCAGGCCTGGCGGACGATGGTGGTCTGGGCTACGTTGACTGCCTGTTCGATGACATTCAACTCGCACAGGCGCGCCGATTGGGCGGCGAAATCTCCGGCAGCATCGATAAAATCGTGGTGCTTGTTGCGCACATCCTGCACGTGGCGCAGCCAGTTGTCTATCAGTCCGTGCTGGCTGTCGCGCAGGGCGGCCTCGACGCCGCCGCAACTGTAATGCCCGCAAACGATGATGTGCTCCACCTTGAGCACCTCGACGGCATACTGGATGACGGATAAACAGTTCAGGTCGGCATGCACGACCACATTGGCGACGTTGCGATGGACGAACATTTCACCAGGCATCAGGCCGGTTAACTGGGTGGATGGCACGCGGCTGTCGGCGCAGCCTATCCACAAATAGCCGGGGGATTGCTGGCGGCTGAGTTTCTCGAAAAAATCAGGGTCTTCGGTGCTGACAGCCCGCGCCCAGGCGCGGTTGTTTTCAAGCAGGGTTTTGATGGTTGGCATGGTTACATCCTGAGTGTGTGAAGTTGTCATTTCGAACCGCGAAGCGGTGAGAAATCTTGCAAATGGAGGTTATGATTTCTATCCTACGGGCACGATGTCGCTGCGCTCGAACACTTGCCCTGGCGGGCAGCGCCAGGGATGACAACCACCGTGGTCAATACATATTGTGCCGCATTATGGTTTTTAATGAATGTTTGCTTTCATCTTTTCCAAATCGCGCTTCCAGGCCTGGAACATGCGGCTCATAATCCAGCCCTGGTCGCCGCCCCAGGCGTTGATGGCGCGCAAAAGTCCGTCGAAACCAGTCGGGGGTTGGGGCAGGGGCAGGGCCGGGCTGAAATCGATGGCGCGGCCATCCAGCGTAAAAGTTGCGCGGCCGGTGCGCTCGATGGCGGGTTCTGCCGTCAGCCAGGCGCGGACTGCTTCGCGCTCGGCATCCGTCCACCAGTGGGGCAGGTCAGAGGTGGCTTTGAACTCGCAGACGTAGGTCATGTCTTGCAGGAGGGCTTTTTGCGTCTCGTCGAGCGTGCATTCAACCGAACGAAAGTAGGCTACATCCGGGTCGGTGTGGACGAGCGGCTTGAGCCACAGGCGGTTGAGCGAGGTGCGAATGCCGTTCTGAACGCCGGGGGTGGTCTGGTTGTAGAGCAGGCGGCTGTCGCGGTCTTTGTCCCAGTAATTGGCGACATCCGGCCCGATGCGCATGGCGTCGCACAGGCCGATGGAAGGCAAAATCGGCGCGCCGCAGGCCAGGAAGTAGGCGTCCGCGCCCATGGCCTCGCGGATGACGCGCAAGCCATGACGGTAGGCAGCTTCGCGCGGCATGTCGATGTGGCGTTTGCCGGGCAGCGCGCCAGCATAGAGAAAGTCGAGTTTCAGGTAGTCGTAGCCCCAGGCGCGGACTTGTTTCATTGTTTCGGCCAGGAAGTTGAGGGCTTCGGGGTGGGTGGTGTCGAGGGCGTAGAGTTGTTCGCCGAAGTTGAACCCGGCTGAGGCCAGTTTGCCGTCGGCGTCTTTGAGCAGCCAGTCTTTGTGGTCGCGGTAGATGCTGGAGGAGGGGGTTGCCAGCAGGGGAGCCAGCCATAACCCGGCGCGGCGGCCTGTGGATTTGATTTTTTCGGCCAGGGCGGCCATGCCGGATGGGAATTTTTCGTTGGCTTGCCAGTCGCCAATCGAGACCTGCCAGCCGTCGTCGAGTTGGAAGATGTCGAAGGGCAGGTCGCCGAGTTTGTCGAGCGTGTCGAGCAGGATGTTTTCGTCGATGGCGTTGTACAGGCTGTACCACGAGCACCACACGCGCGGGGCTTTTTCGATGCTTACCCTGCCAAGACGCTCGCCCAGCAGTTCGGCGTAGCGGGCAAAGACTTCGCTTTCCGCGCCGTAGCCGACGAACCATTCGTGTTTGGCATCCGGTTCCTTGCTGATGGATTCGTACCAACCTTGCAGCGCGCCGCCGCGCAGAGCGACATGCGCCTCGAGGCCGAGTGCGCCGAGCAGCAGGATGTTGCCGTCATCCATTTCGACCGCGCCGACCCACGAGCCATTGGGATTGGGATTGTAGGCATAGACCGGGTCTATCTGCATCGGGTAGAGCGAAACCGGCTTCTGGAGCGGGAAGTTCTGGTTGGGGGCGTGCCAGGCGGCCAGGGACCAGGATTGCCATCCATGACGGTAGTAACAGCGCGGCGTCGGGGGAGTCTGAATCGCGCAGGATGCGGATTCGAGGACGTACCCGCCGGGGGTGGGCCGGGCAGCCTGGGCGGTGTATTCGATTTCTATTTTCCCGAAGGAAAGCGAGGGCATGGCAAATCTCCTGGTTAAAATTGCCGGTATCTTATCACTATTGGCGTTTTTGTGTCAGACTTGAATGTAATGAAAATCTGTGTATAATTGCCCGAAAGGCTGTGATGGAAACGAGTAGGTTGGGCCAAACCTTCAGCGAACCCGGGGCTGGTGTGAGCCGGGCAGGGATGCCGAACTGAAAATCCTTCCGGAGCCGCGCGCTGAAACCTTTTTGGGAATAAGCAAGCCGGAAGTCCGCCGTTACCAGGGCAGAGGGATGGTTGTCCCTTGCCGAGTGCCTGTGAGCCGAAATGGCGATGCAGGAAATCCGGGTGGTACCGCGTGAGTTTTATGCTCTCGTCCCAGGTGTGGACGGGAGTTTTTTGTTTTTGGCCCCCCTGTCCTCCCCCTATTCTCGACGAACTTCAGTCAAAAATGGGGGGAACGTGGGGGTAAAAATATCGGAGGTGTGAATGGCGTTCAAACCTGTATCCCCAAAACTGGATGTAACATCGTTGGAAGAGGGTGTGCTGAAGCTCTGGAAAAAAGAGAAGATTTTCGAAAAGACAATTTCGACCCGCGCAGGCGGTCCGGAGTATGTTTTCTATGAGGGCCCGCCGACTGCCAACGGCAAGCCCGGTGTGCACCATGTGCTGGCGCGCGCGTTCAAGGATGTTTTCCCGCGTTACAAGATTATGCGCGGCTATCACGTCTCGCGCCGCGGCGGCTGGGATACGCACGGTCTGCCGGTCGAAATCGAGGTCGAGAAGAAACTCGGCTTTACCAGCAAACAGCAAATCGAAGATTACGGCATCGAGAAGTTCAACGAACTGTGCCGCAAGTCGGCTTTCGATTACATCCAGGATTGGGAGCGCCTGACCGACCGCATCGCCTTCTGGGTAGATTTAAAGGAAGCCTACGTCACCTTTACCAACGACTACATCGAGTCGTTGTGGTGGCTGCTGCGCCAGATGTGGGACAAGGGCCTGCTCTACCAGGGATTCAAGGTTGTGCCCTACTGCCCGCGCTGCGGGACGCCGCTCTCGGACCATGAGGTTGCCCAGGGCTACGACGACGCCACCGACCCCTCGGTGTTTGTCCGTTTGCCGCTGGTCGATGAGCCGGGCACTTCGCTGCTGGTCTGGACGACGACGCCCTGGACGCTGCCCTCCAATGTGGCGGTGGCTGCCGGCGAGGATGTGGAGTATGTCAAGGTCGAGCGCGCCCTCGAGGAGGGCGGCACCGAGAAATTAATCCTGGCCCAGGCCCTGCTCGAAAAAGTTTTCAGGGGCGAGGAAGTCAAGGTGCTGGAAACCTTCAAGGGCAAGAAATTGAAAGGCGTGCGCTACCAGCCGCTCTTTACCTTCCTGCCGCCCGAAAAAGCGGCCCATTACGTCATCTTTGGCGATTTTGTGACCACCGAAGATGGCACGGGCCTGGTGCATATTGCCCCGGCCTTTGGCGCGGACGATATGCGCGTGGCGATGGAACACGACCTGCCGGTCATCATGACCGTTGCACCGGATGGCACCTTCATCCCTGAAGTGACGCCCTGGCGCGGGCAGTTCGTCAAGGATGCCGACCCCTTCATCACCCAGGATTTGCTCAATCGCGGCCTGCTCTACCGCGCCGAAACCTATACCCACACCTATCCCTTCTGCTGGCGCTGCAAAACCCCGCTGCTGTATTATGCCCGCGAGGCCTGGTACATCCGCACCAGCCAGTACAAGAACATGATGGTGGACTTAAACCAGACCATTAACTGGGTTCCCGAACACATCAAGGATGGCCGTTTCGGTAACTGGTTGAACAACAACATCGACTGGGCGCTTTCGCGTGAGCGCTACTGGGGCACGCCCCTGCCGGTCTGGGAGTGCGAATCGTGCAAGCACCAGCATTGCATCGGTTCGATTGCAGAACTCTCGCAACTGACCGGGCGCGACCAGTCGAACCTCGATATGCACCGTCCGCACGTCGATAACGTCCATTTTGCCTGCCAGGAATGCGGCGGCAAGATGACCCGCGTGCCCGAACTCATCGATGTCTGGTTCGATTCGGGCGCAATGCCGGTCGCCCAATGGCACTACCCCTTCGAGAACAAGGACAAATTTGAGAGCCAGTTCCCCGCCGATTACATCTGCGAGGCGGTCGACCAGACGCGCGGCTGGTTCTACTCCCTGCACGCCATCAGCACGATGGTTTTCGAGAGCGTGGCCTACAAAAACGTCATCTGCCTGGGCCTGATTTTGGACGGCGACGGTTATAAGATGTCGAAATCGCGCGGCAACATCGTCAACCCCTGGGATGTGCTGACCGTCAACGGGGCCGATGCCTTCCGCTGGTACCTCTACACCGCCACCCCGCCCGGAAACGAACGCCGTTTCTCGGTCGACCTGGTCAGTGAGGTGCTGCGCAACTTCACCCTGACGCTCTGGAACGTGTACTCGTTCTTTGTGACTTACGCCAACCTCGACCAGTGGAAACCGGCTGGCAAGAACGAAATCCTGTCTTACAGCAAACTCGACCTGTGGCTGCTTTCGGAACTGAACGCCCTCGTCAGTGATGTGACCCACTCGCTGGAAAATTACGACGTGACTGGCGCGACCCGTCCGCTGGAGAAGTTTGTCGAGAATCTTTCGACCTGGTACCTGCGCCGCTCGCGCCGCCGCTTCTGGAAGTCGGATTCGGATTCCGATAAACAGGCCGCTTACGCCACCCTGCACACGGCCCTCGTCACCCTGAGCAAACTGCTCGCGCCGACCATGCCCTTCCTAGCCGACGAACTGTACCAGAACCTTGTCCGCTCACACGACGCCTCTGCCCCCCGAATCGGTTCACCTGGCCGAGTGGCCCGTTGTGGATGAAAAACTGGTCGACGAAACCCTCAACCGCGATATGCGCCTGGTCATGCGCCTGGCTTCACTGGGTCATGCCGCGCGCGCCAAAGCCAATCGCAAGGTGCGCCAGCCGCTGGCCGAAGCCGCCTTCTCGGTCGGCAACCCCGACGAGCGCCGCGCCGTTTATGATTTTGACGACCTGCTGACCGACGAACTAAACGTCAAAAAAGTGCGCCTGCTGGATGCCTCGACCGAGGCCGTCTCGCACTCGGTCAAGCCGCTGCCCAAGCAGTTGGGGCAAAAGTACGGAAATAAATTCCCAGTCATCGCTAAAGCCATCCAGGCCATGAACGCGGAGGAGGTCGCGCATACCTTCAGTGGCGGCCAGTCGCTCAAGGTCGAAGCGGACGGTGAATCGTACGACATCCAGGCCGACGAGGTCGAGGTCAAGACCCTGGCAAAGGAAGGCTTTGCTGTTGCCGAGGACGGCCCCTACGTCGCCGCACTGGTGACCGACCTGACGCCCGAACTGGTGCGCGAGGGCCTGGCGCGTGAGTTCGTCCGCCGCGTGCAGGATTTTCGCAAGACCGCCGGGTTCAATGTCGCCGACCGTATCCTGCTCTACTTGAGCGCGACTCCCGAGTTGCAGCAGGCCATCGAAACCCACCGCGAAACTATCATGGCTGAAACCCTGTGCCTCGAATTGCACTTCGCCCAATCGCTGGTCACCTCCAAGGTTCAGGTCGAAGAGTTCGACGGCGAAAAAGTGACCATCGCCCTGGTCAAGGCCGGCGCGATGCTGTAACCGACGCCGAATTGTGTCGCAGTCTAAACGCCAGGCTCCCAGGAGCCTGGCGTTTTTCATTGCCAGCCGGACTTTGCGGGAACCATATCGGCTATAATTGCGCCCATGATAACCCTGAGAACCCCATCCAACCTGCTGGTACGCAAGTCCCTTGCCATGAGCGTCCATCTGTTTACTGCCACAGGCGCAGTCTGGGGCCTGCTTGCCCTGGTGGCCATCTTTAATCACGATTGGCGTATGGCCATCTTCTGGATGGTTCTGGCCATGTTTGTGGACGGATTCGACGGCATGTTGGCACGCTGGGCCGATGTCAAGACCTATGCCAGCAATATCGATGGGGCGCTGCTTGATAACATTCTCGACTACCTTAATTATGTCGTTGTCCCGGCGCTCTTCCTGCTCGAGGCCGATTTCTTGCCCGAACCTTTTCGTTGGGCAGGGGCGATTGCTATCCTGTTGACCTCCGCCTATCAGTTCACCCAGGTGGATGCGAAGACCGACGAAAGCGAGGAATATTTCTTCAAGGGTTTCCCGTCTTACTGGAATGTGATGGTGCTTTATATGCTGCTCATGGGGCTGAATCCCTGGCTTAACCTGGCTTTCCTGGTCTTTTTCAACATCCTTGTTTTTGTGCCGGTCAAATATGTTTATCCCAGCCGTAACACCCGCCTGCGACGCGTGACGCTGGTGATGTCGTATTTATATGCCGCTGTCGGGGTCTGGGGACTGGCGCAATATCCCGATGTTCCGGGTTGGGTTGTCTGGGTTTCTTTCATTTATGTGGGGTATTACCTGGCTTTGAGTTTATGGCCAAAACGTTAAATTTTTCTGATACTATTTTCGCTCTGCTGCTGGCCCTTTTTGTGATGGCGCGCGGATTGCCCAGCATCAGTTTGCCCTATGGCGACCCCGGGACTTATATTTTTCTCGGCAGCCAGGTTCTGGACGGAAAAGTTTTATATGTAGATTTATGGGAACACAAAGGCCCTGTCCTGTTCCTTATTAATGCGCTGGGTTTGTGGCTTGCATCGGATTCCCGGTGGGGGATATGGCTGATCGAATTTGTTTTCGTGGCTTTTAGCCTGTTTATTCTCTACCGTTACAGCCTGGAATACTATGGTGCCCTCCCTGCCGCAATGGCCCTGACAGTTGGCGCAATCATCTATGCCGGCTTTATCGAGACAGGCAACTGGTCAGAAGAATATTCTATAGGGCTTAATCTTGCAGCCCTCTGGCTCCTGATGCTGCATGTGCGCGGAAAAATCCCATCCCGCTTGTGCTACATTTTAGTTGGCCTGCTTGCCGGGCTGGGTGCCTTTTTATTGTTAAAGGACATCGGCCTGACCCTCACGGTAGGATTAGCGCTTTCGGTTCATGCAGCAATTAGGCAAAAAAAATTCCCGGCGTTCTTTGGGGCTTTGTTTTGGATGTTTGTTGGGACAATGCTCATTACCCTGCCAATTTGCATTTACTTCATTCTTGTTGGCGGGTTTTTGGAAATGATGGAGCATGTTTTTATATATAGTTTCAGGTATGCCATCAGGGGAGATATCCTTTCGTTGCCTCTGTGGCCTTCCATTCGATACATCGCTGCCTGGTTAGGCTGGGTATTTGGCCTGTTGGCCCTGGGCTATACCGTTTCTCTGCATCAGGCCTGGCGCGATGCTCGCGCACGCACTTTTTCGCCGCAGGCGTGGATTTTGGTTGTTTTATTACCTGTCGAGGTTGTGGCCGTAAGCGTTGGCAAAGCATACCTGCATTATTATATTGTCTGGCTGCCTGTCATTATTTTGTCGATTGCGGCTGCAATTTCGTGGCTCATCAATAAATTGGGGCCACGCTTTCGTATCGTCAAACTTACTCACCTGGTGCCAATTTTCGGATTGGCCATCCTTCTTGCCTGGCCGGGAGCCGCCTGGCCTAATTACATCGAAACCGCCCGGCTGGCTTTGGCGCGCGAGCCGCTGGAACTTACTGGAAAACCGCTCACTGACTACATCGCCAGGCACACGGCCCCCGAAGAAACCATCCAGGTTTGGACGGGGAATGGTGTCCTATACTTCTTTTCACAGCGTCAGCCTGCCAGCAAATACATTTACTACCCCTACATGATTGACGAGCCGGATGTCGAACGTTATGCTATCGAATATTTGGAGGCTATTCAATCCAACCCACCGGTTTATTTTGTCGATACCAGTAAAATTTACCCAGACGCAGTCCCGTCCCTTGACCCTGAGACCAGGAGACAATTAACCCGGGCGGGCAAAACACTTGTTTATTATCCACCGCTGGTTGATGATATTATGGAATATATCAGCCAGCATTATGAATTCGAAATTGAGATTGACAATTACCGCCTCTATCGATTAAAAGATTTGCAGGGCAGCCATGAATAAATTCGACCAAACCTTTTCAATGCTTCGCTTTAGCGACCTCGCCACCGAGCGCGACCTGCGCCAGGCCATCGTCGAGGCGGGACAGTTGTGTTACAGCCTGGGGCTGATGCCGTCCAACAATGGCAACATTTCGGCCCGCATGGGCGAAGACCGCATTGTCATCACCCCTTCGACCCTTTGCAAAGGCCGCCTCGAACTGGATGATTTACTCGTCATCGACCTTGACGGCAATGTGCTGAAAGCCGATGCCCGCAAAAAGCGCCGGGTCTCTTCCGAGACCCCGATGCATCTCGAAGCCTATCGGCAGCGTCCCGATATCAGGGCGGTCATCCACGCCCACCCGGCGCACGCGACCGCCCTCACCGTTGCCGGGATACCGTTTCCCGAAGATGTCCTACCCGAATTGTTGGAAGGCCTCGGCCCGGTACCGACCACCGAATTTGCCACGCCCAGCAGCGATGAAAATGCCGTTGCCATCCGCAAACACATTGTGGAACACGATGCGGTCTTAATCCGCAACCACGGCGCAATCACCGTCGGGCGTGACTTGGAAGAAGCCCTGGTTCACCTGGAACGGGTTGAGCATGTCGCAAAAGTCGTTGTCATGGCACATGGCCTGGGGAAGATAAACCGCCTGCCCCCCGAAATGCTTGGAAAATTACACGTGCTGCGCCAGAAGATGAAATCAGGGATTTAGAATGCACATCTCTCGCATCGACACCATCAGCGATGAAATTTACGCCGCCTTTCAGCGCTTGATTCCGCAGTTGACGGCCAATGTCCCGCCGCCGACCCGCGCTGAACTCGAAGCGCTGGTGGCTTTCGAAGGCAGTATCCTGCTGGCGGCTCGCTCCGAGACGGATTCTGCCATCATCGGGGTTGCCACCCTCAGCCTGGTGCGTGCCCCGACCGGCGTCCATGCCCGCCTGGAAGATGTCGTTGTCGACGAAGCGGCGCGCGGCCAGGGCGTCGGCGCGGCCCTGACGGAGGAAACCATCCGCCTGGCGCGTGAGATGGGTGCCAATTACCTGGCCCTGACGTCCAACCCGCGCCGCGAGGCTGCCAACCGCCTTTACCAGCGACAGGGATTCAAACGCTGGGAAACGAACGTCTACCGGTTTGACCTGTGAAGCAAAAATCCCCGCTCCAATCGGAGCGGGGATTTTTTGTTTAAACTTTTGTCATTGTCACAAAGACCAGCGGACGGCGTTTGGTTTCATTGAAAACGAACGAGCGCACCACATCCACAATGTCTTTCTCGACGTTAAACCCGCCGCCGTGAATAACCTCGACGACGCGCTTGCGCACCGCGGGGATGAGCGTCTCGCCTTCCTCGGCAGAGATGAATCCGCGCGTCAGGATTTCAGGGTCCTCGAGCAGGCGGTTTGAGTATTTGTCGATGCCCAGGTTGACCAGCAGGATGCCGGAGCGGGCCAATTGCTCGCGCTCTTTGAGCAGGCTGCGGTCCATGTCGCCGACCGCTCCGCCTTCGACGAAGACATAGCCGCCTGGGATTCGTTCGCCCAGGCTGACCTTGCCATCCTGCATTTCGACCACCTGGCCGTTTTCGGCCACGAAGATTTTCTCTTCGGGTATGCCAACCTGGCGGGCCAGGACGGCGTGGCGCTTAAGTTGGCGCAATTCGCCGTGAATGGGCATGAAATGGCGCGGCCTGACCAGGTTGAGCATTAATTTCTGTTCTTCCTGACTGGCGTGCCCTGAAACATGCACAGGGGCGATGGAATCATAAATCACGTTTGCGCCAATGCGCAACATCCGGTTGATGGTTTTGCTGACCGCCTCCTCGTTTCCGGGGATGGGGTGCGAGGAGAGCACGACGGTGTCGGTTGACTTCAGGTCGAATTGGCGGTTTGTGCCAGCCGAAAGCCGCCCGATGATGGATGATGGTTCGCCTTGCGACCCGGTACACATCAGAATTACCTGTTTGTCGGGCAGGTTCAGGGCCGCATCGACAGTGACAAGGGTTTCATCGGGGACTTTCAGGTAGCCCAGGGTGCGCGCCATTTTGGCGTTGTCTACCATGCTGGTGCCGACAAAAGCCAGCTTGCGTTTGTGACGTACAGCGGCGTCGGCGACCTGCTGCATCCGCGAGATGAGCGAGGCAAACGTAGCGATGATAACCCGCGCCGGGGCGTTTTCGATGACGTCGTCGAGGGCCGGGTCAATCACCCGCTCCGAGGGAGTCCAGCCGGGGCGTTCGGCATTGGTCGAGTCGGACAGGAGCAAATCGACGCCGCGCTGCGAGAGTTCCGCCAGTTTGGCGTAGTCGGTCGGCCAGTTATCCACCGGGGTATGGTCAAATTTATAGTCGCCAGTGTGGACAACCAGCCCGGCTTTTGTGGTGATGGCCAGCCCGACCGCATCGGGGATGGAGTGGCTGACATGGAAGAACTCGACCTTGAACGGGCCGATTTGGACAGTTTCGCCAGCCTGCACTTTGCGCAAGTCGGCTTTCCCGGCCAGGCCATTGCGGGCCAGTTTGACCTCGACCAGCCCCAGGGTGAGGGGCGTGCCGAAAATCGGGGCCTGAATCTCGCGCAAGACGTGATGAATTGCGCCGATGTGGTCTTCGTGTCCGTGGGTGATGATAATGCCCGCAATTTTCCCGGCTTTGTCGTCAAGATACTCAAAATCGGGAATAATGTAATCTACCCCCAACATATCATTGTCGGGGAACATTAAACCGGCATCAACCAGCAAAATCTGGTCATTAATTTCGTAGGCCATCATATTCTTGCCTACTTCCCCGAGGCCCCCCAGGGGAATAATTCTTAATTTATTGTTTTGCATAAAAAAGCATATACCTTTCTTGGTAATTGGTTTATTTATCCGCTTTTGCGGTTAGGTTCGGGTTTGAAAGAAAAAATCCCTCGTATGTGTTGCCGAGGGACGCTCTGTTCTTACAGGATTCACTTCGCAACACTGCCAAAACACGGCAGGTGTTTGACTACGGCGGCAAGTATAGCAAGGGAAGGGAGATTTGTCAAATTATTATTGCCTTGCAATTTTGACACAATTGCGCCCGGCTTGCTTGGCCTGGTAGAGGGCGTCGTCGACGGCTTTGAGCAGGCTGGCCTGGTCTTCGGCACCAACCCCCAGGCTGGCGACCCCGACTGACAGCGTGGCCCGTATTTGCGAATCGTGGGCAGAAGGCCGGTAGGCGGAAAATTCCTGCCGCAGGATTTCGGCGTATTGGGCGGCTTTTTCCAGGTCAGTTCCGGGCAGGATGATAACAAATTCCTCGCCCCCATAACGGCAGGGTATTTTTCGCATCGTTCCGCAAGATTGCAGGAGCTTCCCCAGGTCTTGCAGCATACGGTCGCCCATCGGATGCCCGTATGTATCGTTGACGGCTTTAAAGTGGTCAATATCGAGCATTACCAGGCTGAGCGGCTTGTTTTCGCGGCGGGATTGTTTTATTTCTTCTGGCAGCAAGGCTTCAAGATGCCGCCGGTTGAAAAGGCCGGTCAGGGCATCCCGAATGGCCTGTTCGCGCAATTGCCCTTGCAGGGCTTCGATTTCTGCAATCTGGGTTTTCAGTTTTTGATTGGCGCGCCTTAGCCGGGCCTGGGCGCGTTTGCGTTCCTCCAGTTCGTGCAGGCTCTTGGTGTACAGGCGGGTATTTTCAATGGCAATGGCCGCTTGCAGGCTGAAAGCCATCAGCCGCTGGGCGTGTTCGTCCTTGAAAAAATCGGGGGTTCCGCTGTCCATGTTAATAAAGCCGACCACTTTGTCTTTGATGATGATAGGCGCGCCGACGTAGGAACGAATCCATTCCGACCCGGGTATTTTTTTCCACCCGGGGTAAGTGTGTGTGTCGGAGATGCAAAGGGGCTGTTTGCTCTGGTAGATGGTTCTCAGGTTCTTGACGCTGTCAAGCGAGAAGTCGAGATTGAGAACATTCTCACTGGGAACGCCGTGTTTCTCGTAGCCTTTTGCGCGCACAAAGCGGACTTTCCCGTGCTCGACCAGGCTGATGTTGGCGCAATCGGTTTCCACCGCCGCGTCGAGGTTTTCGAGGATGCGGTCGAGTACCTCATCAAAATGCAGGGTGGATGTGATGGCCGCTGCCGTATCGTAAAGAGATTCGGCAAACAGGCGTTGTTCGCTCTCGGCTTGCTGCGCCCGATACCGCTCTGTAATATCTTCGCCGATGCTGGCGGAGCCAATAACGATGCCGTTTTCATCGCGCAGGATGATATTGCTCCAGGCCACCAGCAGGGTCTGGTTGCTGCGGGTCAGGATTTCATTTTCATGGCGTGAGACCAGCGTTCCTTGTTCCAGCGCGCGGGTGTATTCCTGGCTGCGTTGGGCCATTTCGCTGGGCAGGAAGAATTCGAACCAGTTTTGGCCGAGCACCTCGTTTTTGTACCAGCCGGTTGCAGAAAGGAAGTGGTCGTTACAAAACGTAACCCGCCCCTGGTTGTCGAGCATGACGGCAAAAAGGTAAATTTTTTCAAGAATTTCCCGAAAGCGCCTTTCGGTTTCCCTGAGCACCTTTTCGGTTTGTTTTTTCTCGGTGATGTCGTTGACAAAATTGACGATTGATTCGAGTTCGCCGTTTTCTTTTAGGATGGGGATTGCCGACAAATTCCCCCAAAAAATACTTCCGTCCTGGCGTTTGTAGCGCAATTCAAGCTGGTAGCGGTCTGTTTCGCCGGAGATAAGTGTTTCAAACAAATGGCGGCTGTAGGGAATGTCGTTTTTGTAAATAAAATCGGACAGGTTTTTTCCGACCAGGTTTTCGGCTGTTTCACCGAGCATTCCTGCCCAGCGCTGGTTGGAAAAGGTAATGCCGCCCGATGGGTCGAGCAGGTGAATTCCCGCATCGGCATGTTCGAAAATATTACGCAGTTGGGCGCGGCTCTGGCGCAGTTCCTCTTCCATTTTTTTGCGCTGGCTGATGTCCATCTGGGTAATCAGCAGGGCATCTTCATTGTTGTAAGTGATTTTGCGGGTCGAGGTGGCTACCCAGACAGGCTGCCCGTCTGCTGTTTGCATTTGCATTTCAAGGTTGTCGATTTGGACATCTTGTTGCTGTGCGACCTGGGAAAAATTACGGATGGCCAGCTGTTCCAGGTTATCCGCGTTGACGCGGTAGAGCGCGAGCCCGGCGGGGTTCATGTATAAGATGCGCCCATCTGAAGCGGCTGTAACGGCAATGGGGAACGGGGCGTTTTCAAAAAGGTTGCGCAGGTTTTCTTCGCTCTGGCGCATGGCTGCTTCTGAGCGTACGCGGCTGCTGATGTCGTGAACGGTCAGCATTTTGCCGCGTGTGTTGCCCTGGTTGTCGAGAATGGGCGTGGACATGACCTCCAGGGTCAGGTCGACCGGTTGGGGGATGTAAATATCGAGGTAAGGCATGTCGCCCGCCGTAACCCGCTCGACGTCAGGCAGGTGGGTCAGGGTTTCTTCGAGGCGTGCGCCGATAATTTTAGGTTTGTGGGTGAGTTGGAAAAGATAGCGGGCTGGCAGGTTGATATCGACAATGCGGTTGTTGACGTCGAGGACGATGATGCCGTCGAGCATGTTTTCAAGGATGACTTCGCGCGCGATGGGCACCAGGTCGAAAAGGCGGTGCTGCAGGATACCCCAGCCGATGAGCAGTCCGCTCAGTGTGTATGAAAAGGGGTGCAGGGCAGATTGCCAGTGAGGGGCGAGGCCTGAAAACGGGGTTAACTCAGGCAGGCTGCCAAGCCAGATGACCAGTGTACCGGCCAGCAGGAAGGTTGCCTGTAACCGATAGGTTTGCGGATAGCGCAGGATGGCGATGACGAGGATGAACGTGCCGATAATTCTCGTCAGGTAGTAGTAGCCAACATGCAGGACGTGCAGCCTGCCGGGAGCCAACGCGTAGGGTTGCGCGGCGCTCTCGAAATCGGCAGCCTGCCAAAAGAGATGATGCTCTTCGTTGGTAAAGGCCAGCGCCACGACGAGGAGCGGGATAAGCCACAGGAGCAGTATCCGGCTGCGCTGCATGAAGAAATCCTGCTGTGTGTACTCGATGATAAAAATCAGGTAAAAGGTGGCTGTACTGGCCATCCCCAGGATTTCGATTTTTGCGAGCAGTGAGAAAGCTGCCGGGTTGGGGGCGATATTTTTAAGCCCGGCCGCAAAATTGAGCAACATGACAGCCAGGAGAAGTAACGCCAACGGAATGGCCCCCGGTGTCCGTCTTCTCTGCCAGACAATACCTGCCGCAACCGACGAGAGTGTTGTGGCGAGTATCTGGGTGAGGAAGAGCGGCAGGTTTTGTAAGTCCATGCTTGTTATTGGTTAATCTGGTTTGGGCCAGGTTGGCGGCTGACTTTCCCCTAGCATACCCCAATGTGTAAATTTTGTGACATTTCAGTTACACTACAAATATAAAAGGGAGCGATTGTACAATCAGTAAAAGGTTAAAGTTATAATAGGCCTGTTGGACAGTGTGTTCTTGATACAGAGTAGTGTGAATTTATTGGCTGGAAACAGTTCTCGGAGGCAGCGTTGAATCATCCCGCTCATATACGCAGTTTGATAGAAGATGTGGTTCGTATACGACGCCGAATTGCCAGCTCGGGAGTTCCGGAAAAGGTTGTTGATACCAATCTCATTATCGGAACTTGGAACATTCGCAATTTTGGGAATGTTTTTTCCCAATGGGTGGAAAACCCGAACAGTCCGAAAAGAAATTTGCGTGCAATGGTCTATATTGCGGAAGTGATACGTCGCTTCGATGTGATTGCGATTCAGGAAGTTAAGAGGGACGTATCTGGCCTGAAAATGTTAGTAAATCGATTTTTAGGCCCAAATAATTGGGGAATAGTAGTTAGTGATGTTTCTTCAGGGTCGAAAGGAAATTCTGAACGCCTGGCTTTTATTTTTGACCGCAGGCGGGTTAGTTTTGCTGGTTTGGCGGGCGAAATTGTGTTGCCCCCTACGACAGAAGGAAACCCGGCTCAACAATTTGACCGAACGCCCTATATTGTGGGGTTCCAGGCGGGGAGAGAAAAATTTGCTTTATTAACCGCCCACATTCGTTATGGAAAAACCCCTCAAGAACGGCTGCCGGAAATTAAAGCGCTTTCTGCTCACATTTCAAATGAGATTCGCCAGAGGGCGGGCGCTGGCATGGATGAGCGTAATTTGATTGTTCTGGGTGATTTTAATATTGATGACCGCGGCGACAATCCTCTCTTTCAGGCTTTTGTTTCCACGGGATTGGTTGTGCCTCAGCAATTGCTGAATTTAAAAACAACCTATAACACAAAACCAAAATTTTACGACCAGATTGCATGGTTTATGGATGATTTGAGCATGTCTTTCACGGGCAGGGCGGGGGTGGTCGACTTTGCCGGGGCGATTTACAAGGAATTTACCCTGGAGCAGATGTCACATCGTGTTTCAGACCATTTTCCACTATGGACTGAATTCTTGCTTGACCACAGCAATGAAAAAATGGCGGAAGCATTGGGAATAGACCCTGGCAACCCCAATTTATTTGAGTCTGTTCCAGATTAGCAGCAACCTTCTCTCTGCCGGGAATAAAAAATGGCGTGGTCATAAACCACGCCATTTTTATGTGCAATGTGCTTTTAGTCCAGCAGTTCCCTGGGAATATTGCCGCCATTTTCGGCAATTTTCTGGAGAACGGTCTTGTGGAGCCAGGTGTTCATCTTGGCCGAGTCACCCATCATTTCGGCAGGGCAGCCAAGTTCGGTGGCAAGTTCTTTGCGGGCATCCAAGCTGCTGTCGATATCCAGAAGTTTCAGGAGGTCAACAATCGAGACTTTCCAGTCGAGTTTCTGGGAGTTGGCGGCAGCAAGACCTTCCAGTTTGCTGACCACATCCACCATCGGGACGGCGGCAGGCTTGGCAGGTTGAGCGGCAGCGGCGGTCGCGCGGGCAGCATCCAGCGCGCGGGCAGCGTACTGGTCACCGGCTGCGGAAGAAGGTGTTGCCGGCTTGGAAACAGCGGTGGCAGGCTTGGCCGCGGTTGTGGTGACAGGCTTGGCTGTCGTCTCGGCTTTTTTCTTGACACCGAGTTTTTCGAGGATTTTTGAGAAGAAATTCATTTTACGCTCCTTTTGGTTTGATGGCTCAACATGAACTCTTGCTGAATCGATTATATCACCGTTGCCCTGATTGTATTTCTTTTGTCGGCGATGTTTAAGCCCTACTTACTTGTTGATGTCAGGTAGTATGGATGTGAATGCTTGGGTAACTTTTTGAAGTTCGCCGGAGTACCCCTTAAGACGGCTGACATCCCCGGTCTTTAATCCCGTATCGATATCGGTGATTGTTTTGGTTGTTTTTTCTTGGTTATCGATAATTTTTTGGGTGACCCGCTCCATGGTTTTGACCATATCCAGCAACTTCGGGGGAATCAAGGGGATTTTCTCCAAGATTGGCAGGAGCATGTCTAAAATATTGTTGACCACACCCGCATATTTAACCGTCATCGTGTGGAGCGTGCCAATGGCGGTTGTGAGCTGGATGCCCATCTCTTGAATGGTATCGATGGTTTCCTTTTGCTCATTAATCATTTTGGTGATGTCTTGAAGCGTGCCGGTCAGTTTGTCTGAAAATTTTACATAGTTTGTGGGATTTGTCCCGCGTGATGCGGCCGGGCGTGGGGTTATAGAAGCCATGTTTATCATCTCCTTGAGCGTGTCAGATTTAATTTCATTATATCATGTGCGTTTTACGGGCCTTTTGATGCGAATTCGATTCAAAATGAACTTTTTGGGCTATACTTAATAGTAGCTGATTCAAAATTGGCGTATCTATGCAGTATTTGGCCAATAAATCAAAAGGAGAAAAAATGACCGCACTTAACGCAATTGAAGGCATTGGGCCTGCTTATGCAGAAAAATTGAAAGCCAACGGAGTTGGGAGTATTGAATCTTTGCTTAAGGCAGGCGCTTCATCCAAAGGCCGCAAGTCTTTGGCAGAAAGCACAGGTATTAGCGAAAAATTAATCCTTGAATGGGTCAATCGCGCAGACCTTTTCCGTGTTCCGGGCATTGGCGAAGAATATTCCGACCTCCTCGAATTTTCTGGCGTAGACACTGTTCCTGAACTGGCTCAGCGCAACGCCGAAAACTTGTATAAAAAGATGGTGGAAGTAAACGAAGCCAAAAAGCTCGTTCGCCAGTTGCCCTCGCAGGGTCAGGTTGAAGGCTGGATTAATGCAGCCAAAAGCCTGCCCAGGGTAGTTGAATACTAGAAGTTCGCCGGGCTGAAAAGCCCGGCTTTTTTTATTTTCTTGTATTGCCTGCTTCCTGGTATATAATCATGATGTTTGGAATTATGAATGCGCATTGCGTTGTATGGAGGTGTGAAGATGCAGGATTATGAAAAGCTGGGTACTTTTTATCTTGGGCGTGAATATGATATGGACGGGGGAAAACCGACCGAAAATCTTTTGCTTTATGATGCGCGAGATTTGGTAACCCATGCTGTTGCTGTCGGCATGACCGGCAGCGGCAAGACAGGTTTGTGTATCGGGTTGATTGAAGAAGCCGCCATTGACGGTGTCCCGTCCATCTTGATTGACCCCAAAGGCGACTTGACCAACCTGATGCTGACCTTTCCTGAGTTGCGCAGCGAAGATTTTCGCCCGTGGATTAATATCGAAGACGCAACCCGCAAGGGCCTGTCTGCGGATGAATTTGCCAGCCAGCAGGCTGAGATGTGGAAAAAAGGCCTTGCCGACTGGCACCAGGATGGCGCTCGTATTCAGCGCCTGCGCGATGCCTCGGAAGTTGTCATCTACACCCCCGGAAGCACCGCTGGTGTTCCGGTTTCAATCCTGAAATCCTTCGCAGCCCCGCCGCCTGAAATCCTGGAAGACTCGGAACTTTTTCAAGAGCGCATTTCCTCGACTGTTACCAGTTTACTGGGTTTGCTGAATATACAGGCTGACCCGCTCCAGAGCCGGGAACATATCCTTATCTCGAGCATCCTTGGTC
Source organism: Anaerolineales bacterium (assembly GCA_020060235.1). Lineage (GTDB taxonomy): Bacteria > Chloroflexota > Anaerolineae > Anaerolineales > Villigracilaceae > UBA8950. The sequence goes on from JAGVAO010000014.1 coordinate 19,916, forward strand.
AAATGTGGCAAAACGGACAGGACCTTGACCTGGCAGCCCTGATTGCCAGCGTTCAAAAGCCGCCTGTCTCTCAAATTGGTGTGCTGGATGTTGAAACTTTCTATCCATCCAAAGACCGTTTTGGTCTCGTAATGGCCCTGAACAACCTGCTGGCTTCTCCGGGTTTCAGCACCTGGATGGACGGCGTACCGCTTGACATTAAGCAGATTTTGTATACCGGGCAGGGAAAGCCGCGTGTGGCTATTTTTTCGATAGCACACCTTTCAGATAGTGAGCGTATGTTCTTTGTCTCGATGCTGCTAAACCAGGTTTTGGGCTGGATGCGCACCCTGCCAGGAACCACCAGCCTGCGCACCCTGCTTTATATGGATGAAATTTTCGGTTATTTCCCACCGACGGCCAATCCGCCCTCCAAGAAACCTTTGCTTACCCTGCTCAAGCAGGCGCGCGCGTATGGCGTTGGGGTTGTCCTTGCTACCCAAAACCCGGTTGACCTTGATTACAAAGGTCTCTCGAACACCGGAACCTGGTTTATTGGTCGTTTGCAAACAGAACGCGACAAAGCCAGGGTGATGGAAGGCCTCGAAGGCGCGGCGGCCAGTGCAGGCAGCGGTTTCGACCGCCAGCGGATGAACCAACTGCTGGCCGGGTTGGGCAGCCGCGTTTTCTTGATGAACAATACCCACGAGGATGAACCGGTTGTCTTTAACACCCGTTGGTGCATGTCTTATTTGCGCGGTCCGTTGACCCGCACCCAAATTAAAGACCTGATGGACCCCTACAAAGCGCAAAATGGGCAATCGGTTTCCGCGGTTTCACCCGTTGCGGCGGCGGGCGTAGCGGCTGTGACAGCGGCACAACCCTCCCAGCTTGAATCTTCTATTGGCGCTCAGCCCACCCTGGCGGCGGATGTGCCCCAGTTCTTCATCCCTGTGCGGGGAAACCCGGCAGGTTTGGTCTACAGGCCCATGCTGGTCGGCGGCGCACGGGTTCGTTTTAGCGATACTCGCAGAAAAATAGATGATGCGCGCGAGGTTGTAGCATTGACATCTGTCCACAATCAGGTTATTCCGGTTAATTGGGAAGAAGCCCGCGAGGTTGATTTATCGCTGAACGATTTGGAAAAAATGCCAGTAGCAGGCATGTCCTTCGAAGGCTTGCCCTCGGCGGCCTCAAGTGCGCGGAGTTATACGGGCTGGACGCGCGATTTTTCCAGTTGGCTATTCGGGAATCAATCCCTCGAATTGTTCCGCAGCCCGAGCCTGGGTGAAATTTCATCCCCTGGTGAAGATGAACGCGATTTTCGCGTTCGGCTGGCGCAGGTTGCCCGTGAACATCGAGACCTACAGGTGGAAAACCTGCGGAAAAAATATGCCAGCCGCATCAATACACTGCAAGAACGTGTGCGCCGGGCCGAGCAGGCTGTCCAGCGTGAAGTCGACCAGGCTAGCCAGAGCAAAGTACAAACCGCGCTTTCGGTGGGAGCAACCCTTTTAGGCGCATTTACCGGACGCAAAGTTGTAAGCGCTACCAATATCAACAAGGCTGCCAGCGCACTTAAGAATGTGGGGCGTTCTGCACAACAGCATAGCGATGTGAGCCGCGCCAAAGAAACGGTTGATGCTCACAAAAAGCAGCTCGATGAATTAAATGCTGAATTCGAGCGCGAAGCTGAGGCTCTTGAGTCTAAAATCGACCCGGCTACTGAGACTTTTGAAACAATTTTGATAAAACCCAAGAAGACCGACATTGAAATTCGGCTGGTAGCCCTGGCTTGGGCGCCTTATCGTGTTTCGAATGGGGAAGCCAGCCCGGCCTGGTAGTCTTCCGGTTTTGCATACAAAGAGACGGATGAGTGGCAATTCATCCGTCTCTTTTGATTTTTTACTCGAGCCAATCGACCCACACGTCGCGCATTCCAATCAAACTTCCCATAATCATTGCCAGGCCCAGCGCGCCCAGCCAGAGCGTCATCGGAGACTGATTGACCACAAAGAGCAGGATGTTAACCGCCCCCCAAATTTCTGGCTGGGTGGTGTGGTAGTAAGTTATCACATTGACAACTGTTGAAACGGTTATGGCCACAAGCCCAAGGCCGCCTAAAAAAATGGCTGCCCCCAGCCCAAACAAGGCGGGCGAGCGCCTCCGGCGGATGGTCTTTTCTTCCATCGCGGCCACTTCGCGCACAAACGATTCCGCCTCGCCCCAGGCCAGCCCCGTCTTTTCGCAAATTTCCTGGGAAACATCACTGGCGCGCACATGGTTTGCCAGGCGGCGAATCACCAATTGGCGCAGCGCATCCTCATCGCTTTGCATGGTCAAAGTATATCTGGTTTTAACGTCCCTGCAAACTCTTATGCTAAAATCCAAACCGGAGGGCACTATGGCATACAAATACATCATCCTCGGTTCTGGCCGCCAGGGCACCGCCGCCGCGTACGACCTGGCAAAATTCGGCGACGCCGAACAAATCATTTTGGCGGATTTTAAGGAAGATGCGGCGACTCAATCTGCCGCAAGGATTAACCGATTAATCGGCAGGCAGGTGGCCCAGGGCGTTTTTCTCGACGTCTCAGACTACCCGTCACTTGTCTCCCGTTTAAACGGCATGGACGTCGCCCTGAGCGCCGTCACCTACTACCATAATCTCAACATCAGCCGCGCCTGCATCGAAGCCAGCGTTTCCCTGTGCGACATGGGCGGCAACACTGACGTGGTCTGGGAACAGTTAAAACTCGATGAAGCCGCCAAACGTGCTGGCGTCAGCCTGTTGCCTGATTGCGGCATGGGCCCCGGCTTAATCAACAACATGGGCGTTTACGTCATGGACGCGCTCGACGCGCCCCGCGAAGTCTACCTGTACGATGCCGGCCTGCCCAAAAACCCCACCCCGCCCTGGAACTACTACTGCACCTTCCACCTCAACGGCCTGACCAACGAATACGACCACGAAGCCACCTTCATCCGTGACGGCAAAATCACCCTCGTCCCCTCCTTCACCGAACTGGAAGAAATCGACTTCCCCCCGCTCGGCAGACTGGAGGCCTTCGTCATCTCCGGCTCCATGTCCACCACCGCCGATACCCATTTGGGAAAACTCCAGCGCTACGAGAACAAAGTCCTGCGCTACCCCGGCCATTTCGTTACTTTTGAAGGCTTCAAACGCCTGGGCCTGTTCTCCGAAGACCCCATCGAAGTGGACGGCCAGACCGTCATCCCGCGCCACTTCTACCACAAACTGCTCGAAGGCAAAATCACCACCCCACACGTCGAAGACATCTGCATCATGCGCGCTGTTGGCGTTGGCCTGAAAGATGGCCGCGAAACCCGCGTTACCCTCGACCTGATTGACCAGTACGACCCCCAAACCGGCTTCACCGGCATGGAACGCCTGACCGGCTGGCACTGCGCCCTGATGATGGGCTTCCAGGCTCGCGGCGAAGTCGCCCCCGGCGCGCACCGCATGGAAACCGTCCCTGCCGCAAAAATTATGGACGAAATCTCGAAACGCGGGATTAAGTGGACGGTGGATGAAGAGCAAGTAAACAAGTAGACAAGTTTGTCATTTCGAGCGACAGCGAGAAATCTTTACCACTATGCAAAGATTTCTCAGTCTCCCCTATGCGGCTCCTTCGAAATGACAGGCATTGACGAGTATTTTCACAAGGAGCACCCATGACCGACCTGCTTTACCAAACCGATTCCTACCTCAAAGAATTCAGCGCCACCGTCACTGCCGTGGACGAGGCTGCCCGTTCCATCGTCCTCGACCGCTCCGCCTTTTACCCCGGCGGCGGGGGCCAGCCTTGCGACTACGGCCAAATCAGCGCGGACGGCGTCACCTACCCGGTCACCTCCGTCAAAAAATCCGGCGCCGATGTCCTGCACTTTCTCGGCGGCGAGTCTCCGCTCCCGGCGGTCAGCGCAACCGTCAGCGCCGCGCTCGACTGGGAACGCCGCTACAACCTGATGCGCACCCACACCGCCCTGCATGTTCTGTGCGGCGTGGTCTTCCGCGATTACGGCGCGCAAGTTACCGGCGGCAACATGGACCCGCTCGAAGGCCGCATGGACTTCGAGTTCGAGACCCTGCGCGGCGAACTGGTCGGCGAAATCGAAGCCGCCGTCAACCGCGAAGTGGCCGCCGCCCACGAAGTGCGCGTCAAAATCCTGCCGCGCGAGGCAGCCTTCCAAATCCCCGACCTGATTCGCACCAAAATCAACCTGCTGCCCGAAGGTATCCCCGAAGTCCGCACCGTCGAACTGGTCGGCCTCGACCTGCAGGCCGACGGCGGCACGCATGTCAAAAACACATCCGAGATTGGCACCGTTCGGGTGACGGATTACAAATCGAAGGGCGCGATTAACAAGCGGATTTATATCAAGGTGGAGGATTAACCATGAACTACCGCAACCTGGGCCGCACTGGTCTGAAAGTCTCGCCTCTGTGCATGGGGACGATGCAATTCGGCTGGTCGGTCTCTGAAGAAGATTCTTATACCGTTCTCTCTGCAACCTACGAAGCCGGGATTAACTTCTTCGACACCGCCGACATCTACTCGCGCTGGGTTGAAGGCAACCCCGGCGGCGTTTCCGAGACCATCCTCGGCAAATGGATGAAAAAGGCCGGCATCCCGCGCGAGAAACTGGTCATCGCCACCAAGGTGCGCGGAAAAATGGGCGACGGCCCCAACGACGAGGGTCTCAGCCGCGTCCACATCATGCAGGCGGTCGAAGCCTCGCTCAAGCGAATGCAGACCGACCACATCGACCTGTACCAGACCCACTGGACGGACGAGGCGACTCCCATCGAGGAAACCCTGCGCGCGCTCGATGACCTGGTTCGCCAGGGTAAAGTCCGCTACATCGGAGCATCCAATTATGCCGCCTGGGAACTGATGCAAGCCTTGTGGACTTCCGATAAGCACGGCCTGGCGCGCTATGACAGCCTGCAACCGCACTACAACCTGCTCCACCGCGCCGAATTCGAGCGCGAACTGCGCGCCGTCTGCCAGACTTATGGAATCGGCGTCATCCCCTACAGCCCGCTGGCTGGCGGATTCCTGACCGGCAAATACCGTAAGGACGCCCAGCTGCCCGCCGACAGCGCCCGCACCGATGGCGTCCAGCGCCGCTACTTCAACGAGCGCGGCTGGACGGTTTTGGGCGCGGTCGAGAAACTGGCCGCCGAAAAGCAGGCCAACGTCTCCGCCATCGCCCTGGCCTGGATGCTGGCCGACCCGCTCATCACCAGCCCTATCATCGGCCCGCGCAACCTGCAACAACTCAAAGACAACCTGGCCGCCCTCGA
>JAGVAO010000117.1 GCA_020060235.1 Anaerolineales bacterium
CAGTTACCCAAATAAAAGCACACAAAACCTGAATACTGGATACTGACCCTAAATCAACAGCGAATGACCTCTCAAACCGACACATTGACCCAATTCCTGCGCTCGCGCCGCTCGATACGCAGGTTTACCAGCGACCCCATCCCCGGCGGCGTCCTGGCCGACATCCTCCAGGCGGCGGTTTATGCCCCATCCGCGCACAACCTGCAACCCTGGCGCTTTGCTATTGTCGAGAGCGGCGCGGCCAGAACTCTGCTTGGGCAAGCACTCACCCTGCGCATGAGCAGCGATATGCAGGCCCAGAACGCCCCGCAATCCGAAATCGACAGCCGCGTCGAACGCTCCCTGCGGCGTATCGCTGAAGCGCCCGTCGTCATCCTGCTGTGCCGCGACACAGAAGCCGTCCGCGCCGACCAGCCCGAAGAAACGCTAATGGGCGTCCAGTCGGTTGCCGCCGCCGGGCTACAATTGCTGCTGGCCGCTCACGCACACGGCCTGGGTGGAAACTGGATTTGCTGGCCGCTCTACGCCCAGCAGGAAACCACCCGTGCCCTGGGCCTGCCCGCCAACTGGCAGCCGCAGGGAATGGTCTTCATCGGCTACCCCGCAGAGCAGGTCAAAGATAAAGCACTGCGTTCCATGGCAGAAATAACCTTAACGGTTTGAAAGAGCATCGACCTTGAAACATCTCCACATGAAACCTGAAACCATGTCTGTTGTCGCCTTGGCTGGCGGCGTCGGCGGCGCAAAACTTGCCGATGGGCTGGCGCAAATCCTGCCGCCCGAAAACCTGACCGTCATCGTCAACACCGGCGACGACTTTACGCACTGGGGACTGAACGTCTCGCCCGACCTCGACACCGTTTGTTACACGCTGGCCGGGCTGGCCAATCCTGCCACCGGCTGGGGGCGGATGGACGAAACCTGGAACGTTTTCGAGCAAATGGAACGCCTCGGCGCCGAGGCCTGGTTCCGCCTGGGGGATAAAGACCTCGCCACCCACCTCGAGCGCACCCGCCGTTTAAGGGACGGGGAGCCGCTCTCAAGCATCACCCGCGACCTGTGCGCCCGCTGGGGAATCCGCCATGCCGTTCTACCGATGACCGACGACCCGGTCGCCACCATGGTCGACACCGTCGAAATGGGCGAACTGGCCTTCCAGGAATACTTCGTCCACCAGCGCTGTGAGCCTACGGTCAAGGGATTCCGCTTTGCGGGTATCGAATCGGCCCGGCCCGCGCCCGGCGTCCTCGAGGCCATCGAGGCCGCAGACGCAATAGTCATTTGTCCGAGCAACCCCTGGGTCAGCGTCGACCCGATTTTAAAGACAATCAAAAATCTGGAGATTTTTGAGTCCAGGTGTGCGGTTGCCGTCAGCCCCATCATCGGCGGCAAAACGGTCAAAGGCCCGGCAGCCAAAATGTTCGCCGAACTGGGCATCGTACCCTCCGCTTTAGCGGTAGCCAGGCATTACGGGAGTCCGCTCCTGGCGGGATTCGTGCTCGACGCCGTTGACGCCGCTTTGACGGAAGCAGTCGCAGACCTGACAATCGTCCCTTTTTCCACCAATACAATCATGAATTTGTCAGACAACCGCCGCCAATTAGCCCAAGATGTGCTAAACTTTATACAGAGATTAGCGCCATGAGCATCTGGGCAATTGTGCCTGTCAAACCCCTGCGGCTGGGAAAATCGCGCCTTTCCGGCGTTTTGAGCGACGACGAACGCACAGTCTTGAATCGCATGTTTTTGGAGAACGCACTCGGCATCTTGCGGGTCACCCCGCAAATCGGGCACACCCTTGTGGTCAGCCGCGACCCGGCGGCGCTGGCAATTGCCCGCGAGTTTGGGGCGCGCACCGTGCTGGAAGACGGCACGCCCAACCTGAACAACGCCCTGCAACGCGCCACCATGCTGGCACGCGCCTATGAAGTCAACGGCGTTTTGATATTGCCCGCCGACCTGCCGCTGTTGAGCCAACCCGATATTGAAAATTTCATTGCCGCCAGCGGACAGCCGCCCTGCATCACCATTGCGCCCGACCGCCACAAGGACGGCACCAATGCCCTGCTTGTCGAACCGCCGGGATTGATGAAATATCATTACGGCCCGCAGTCGTTCGAGGCGCATTGCGAACTGGCGCAGCAGGCGGGCGCGAAAGTCAACGTGGTCTACAACTACAACCTGGCGCTCGACCTGGATACACCCGAAGACCTGAACCTTTTCAATTCGGTCAGGAGCGAGGCTTAAGCCAACCGACTGGCCCTGTTCACCCACCATCCCGGAGGAAACCCATGACCCAAAGAATGGCTTTGTATTTGCAGGACTCTCACGATTTGCGCGACGGATTGGATTATGTGCGCTACGCCGAGGAACGCGGATTCGAGGCGGTCTGGCAGGCCGAAAGCCGCCTGGTGCGCGACGCTATTGTGCCAATGGCCGCCTATGCGGCAGTGACCAGCAAGATAAAGGTCGGTTCGGGCGTTATCAATAACTGGACGCGCAACATCGGCCTGCTGGCCGCTACCTACCTGACCCTGGACGACCTGGCCCCCGGACGCATCATCTGCGGCCTGGGCGCGTGGTGGGACCCGCTGGCAAAGAATGTCGGCATCGACCGCAAGAAGCCGCTGACCGCCATGAAAGAAACCGTGCAGGTCATGCGCCGCCTGCTCAATATGGAACGGGTCACTTTCCACGGCGAATTCATCCATGTCGACGGCATCGAACTGGATGTCGTGCATGGCCGCCGCGAGCCGCGCGACGTGCCGATTATGATTGGCGCGACCGGCGACAAGATGATGGAATTAACCGGCGAAATTTCAGACGGGGCCGTGCTGAACTACTGCGTGGCCCCCGAATACAACGACCGCGCCCTTGAATTGCTCGAAGCAGGCGCGAAGAAATCTGGCCGCAGTCTGGACGACATCGACCGCCCGCAGTTAATCGTCTGCTCGGTAGACGAAGACCACGACAAGGCCTTTGAGACGACCAAGATGCTTTTGTGCCAGTACATGGCCCAGCAGCCGCACATCGCCAAGGCCAGCGGCGTGAGCGATGAGGTGGTGCATGAAATCCAGTCCATTCTCGGCTGGCCCGCCACCAAAGAGCAAATCAACAAGGCCAAGCACCTTGTGCCCGATGAACTGGTTTCGAAAATTACCGCATCCGGCACCCCGGAGGAAGCCCGCGCAAAAGTGCAGGAATACGTCAAGCGCGGCTGCACCTGCCCAATTCTGTACCCGGTCGGCGGGAATTTCAAACTACTGATTGACACCTTCGCCCAGGCCTGAAAAGTCAAAAGCCGCCCTGTCTCTTGCCAGCCAGGGCGGCTTTTTCGTTATACATCATGCTCACAATTGCCGGTTTCCAGGTCGTTGCCCGTCTCGAACAAAACCAACCGCGTTGGCGGTGGTTCTGGCACAGGCCGCGCTGCGCCCAATGCAACGGGAAACTGGAAAACCGCACCTTTGACATTCCACGCCACCAGGCCAGGGAGATGCTCGAACAGCGCCTGCTTCCGGGGGAGGCCGAGGCCCTTTTCCACTCGACCCGCGACGACCTGGGCTGGCAGGTTGCGGGATGGGTTTGCAAAACCTGCAAAAATATTTATCCCGCCAACTTGATGCACAGGCGTTAGGGCGTAAAACCCTCGGGTAGCGGCGGCCAGTCGGGCGACTCTTCCGCCGCATCCTTCCAGTTCTCTTTCCCGCTCCAAGATTCGATTTGCAGGGCATAGACAGTCGTGCGGGCCAGTTCCTTGTCCGTGATGGGCCGGTACTCCCTGCCCGGAGCCATGCGGGGGAAATATTTGCTTATCAGGGCGTATAAAACGCGGCGCTGTTCGTTCAAATCTTGAAGAATTTCAACCCGCCCAAAAACCATTACCGAGCGATACTGAACGCCGAACTCGAGGGCTGTGTTGGCGGGCAGGAAGCGTCCCATCTCGCTGACCTCGAGGCAGACTTGCGGGTTGGATTCAAGGTTGGCGCGCAGGCGTCCGGCAATGTTGGCATGGAAGATAACACGCTGCCCGGCCTCGTCATACCAGAAGTTGGTCGGGGTGACGAAAGGCTGATTCCCCGCCGAATGACCGATGTGAGCAATTTCAGCGCGATGCAGGAAAGCGCGCACCCAGGCTTCATCGCGGGTGTATTCGGGCAGGCGCTGGTATTCGGCTGGCTTGTCGGAAGTGTAACTGCGTGCCATTTAACCTCCTTTGATTTGCCCCCACAACTGGCGGGCCGGGTCAGGAATTTCGCGGGCCGATTTGGCCAGGATGTCGAAAGTGCGCTCGATAAGCGTATCGAGATGAGCCGGGTCGAGCGGACGATGACCTGCCTCCGCTTCGAGGGCTTTGACCAGCGAGCGGCGCAGCCCGCTGGCCCGCCGCGCCCAGATGGAATCAACCGAAAGCCGCTCAAGGCGCGGGGTGAGCAATTGGATGAGTTCGATGCGCGGGTCAGGCATGGGGCTATTGTATCAAAGCGCGAAATAAAAATGGGACAAGTCTATCGTTAGACCTGTCCCACAAGCAAAGGCGAAAAGATAAAATTACTTCTTTGCCCACCAAACAAAAAGGGAGGTAAATCCTGCCAGCAGGCAAACCGCAAATGGCATGAGTAATAGCGGCCACCAGCCACGAACCAAATTACTCGTAGCAAGACAAATGCTGGTTGCGCCAATCAAGATGTTTCCCGCCGTGCCAATGATAGTCAATCGAACATTTTTTGGCCCAAGGACAGAAAAATAAGTAAGCCCGACGATAAAAATTCCCTGGATGACAAAAAACAATCCCCCCTCCAAGCCCAGTCCAACAACAATTATCATTAAGCTGCCCACAATGAAAGCCGGTGCGGTTCCAATGGCCAGGATAATTTTTCTGGTTTTTTCGAGGGGCGAAATGGTTTGCTGCAACATGTTTCTTTACCCTTTTGGCAGCCCCAGCCAGATATTGCCATCCAGCACCCTGACCGGGTAGGCGGCAATATCCTGCACCGCAGGCAATTGAACCGCCCTGCCGGTGCGAATGTCGAATTCCGCCCCGTGACGCGGGCAGACGATGTTATGGTCTTCCAGGTCGCCGTCGCCGAGCGGGCCGTCATCATGGGTGCAAATATCGGCGATGGCGAACAACTGCCCGGCCACGTTGAATATAACGATTGAATTACCTTCCAATTCGACAAACAAACGCTCGCCGTTGGGCAATTCGCTGGCGGGGGCAATTTCGACAAAACTTGCTTGGGATTCGTCGTAAGAAGTGTAATTGAACATGGTTTTTACTCCACCAAATCGTCGCCGGCTTCGCCCAGGCCGTAGACCCCGGCTTTGAGCACCTTGAGCGAGAGCAGGGCACATTTCAGGCGTACAGGGCCGAGGTCGATGCCGAGCAGGTCGAGCACGTCCTGTTTGTTGAGTTGTTTCACTTCCTCGAGCGGCTTGCCGATGATATGTTCCATCAGCAGGTCGGCGGAGGCTTGCGATATGGCGCAGCCGTGGCCGTCGAAACGGGCATCGCTGACAGCGCCGTCCGCGCCCACTTGCAGGGTAATTTCGATATGGTCGCCGCACAGCGGGTTGTTGTCTGCAAAGAAAATATCGTGCGGGTCGAGTTTCCCCCGGTAGGACGGGTTTTTGTAATGCTCGATGATGACTTCTCGGTAGAGGTCGTCCATTTTTACTCCAAAATTAGCGGCCTTTTTTGTAGACCACAAAAATTTCGTTTTTGGTGCAGGCCATTGCCTCAATGACAGCCTGGTTGTCGAAGCCTGGCAGGCGCTGGAAGGTCGGCAGGATATTTTCTTCGCCGGTTGCGCCCACCGGGAAGTGAAGGGTGAAGTCCCCTTCCGAAACATGCCAGACGACATCCGAGCCCCAGGGGCCGCTGTTGTTGGTCTCGATGGCAATCCCAATGACATCCGTCATGCGAATCTTGGCGCGTTTTCGACCGGGGCTGGTTACGTGCAGAAAACCGTCGCGCAGGTCTACATTCCAGGCTTTTTCATTCATCTCAAGCGAAATACTTTTTGACCTTGTAAATGCCTTCCACCAGCCTGTCCACTTCCTCGGTGGTCGAGTACAGGTAGAAACTGGCGCGGCTGGTAGCCGGGATGCTGAACTTCTCATGCAGGGGCTGGGCGCAATGATGACCGGCGCGCACCGCGACGCCGTCCTGGTCGAGAATCTGGGCCACATCGTGCGGATGGATGCCGTCAAGGGTAAAAGCCGCCACCCCGCCCTTTTTGTCTGCCGAGGGGCCGAACAGGCGCAGGCCGGGAATCTCTTCCAGCCGTTCGAGGGCATACTCAGTAATGGCATGTTCGTACGCGGCGATGGCGTCCATGCCGACGCCGGACAGGTACTCGCAGGCCGCCCCAAAGCCAACCGCTTCGGCAATGGCGGGCGTGCCAGCCTCGAATTTATACGGGATGGTGTTGGGTGTGAACGAGTGCAGGTGGACAGTTTTAATCATATCGCCGCCGCCGAGGAAGGGCGGCATGGCTTCGAGCAAGGCTTGTTTGCCGTACAAAACGCCAATGCCGGTCGGGCCAACCATTTTATGGGCCGAGAAGGCCATAAAGTCAACATCCAGGTCTTGCACATCGACGGGGAAATGCGGCACAGATTGGGCGCCATCGACCAGCGTCACCGCCCCGGCTTCGTGCGCCAGGCGGATAATTTCTCTGGCCGGGTTAATCGTCCCAAGCACGTTGGACATGTGCGTAAACGTAACCAGTTTGGGGCCAAGTTGGAGCAGTTTTTGGTAGGCTTCGAGGTCGAGCAGGCCGTCACCGGTAACGGGAATGAATTCCAGCCGCACGCCGCGCTCAGCAGCCAGCATATGCCAGGGGACAAGGTTGCTGTGATGCTCCATCTCCGTGGCAATAACCACGTCGCCACTTTTCAGGTTGGCGCGCGCCCAGGTGTAGGCCACCAGGTTAATCGATTCGGTGGTGTTGCGGGTGTAAATCACCTGGCGGGCGGCGGGAGCGTTGATAAAGCGGGCAATGCCCTCGCGGGCCTGCTCATAGAGCGCTGTCGCCTCCTCGGCCAGGGTATGCACCCCACGGTGGATGTTGGCGTTCGAGTGGCGGTAATAGCCATCCATAGCGGCGAGAACAGCCTCGGGTTTGTGCGAGGTCGCGGTGGAATCGAGATAGACAAGGGGAACGCCGGGGCGCACCTGCCTCGCCAGGGTGGGGAAATCTTCCCGAATTTTCCGAATCTCAAAAGCCATAATTTATTCTTTTGATTTTCTGGTCGCCGGGCGAATTTGCTCGGAGTTGGTCGGGTACCACAGGATGCGGTCGGGTACCATCCATCCGTCAGTCAGGAAGACGTTGCCGCGGAACTGGACGGCGACCATTTTATTGTCTACTTGAACAACAATCCCCTTCAGCCAGCCGCGCACGCGGTCGGTGCCTTTTTCGTGGTCGCAAAAAGCCTCGACGACATCGCCGACTTCAAACACATGTTGCAAATCTGGTGAACGCATGAAAGACATGGAACCTCCCCGAATGTTTCTCTGGACTGGGCCTCTCGGCGGGATGTTTTGTGCTGGTTTCATTGTTGTTCCTCTATTATAGACAATTTTTTGAAATATCAGGCCATGACCCCCTTCCCAATTTTGGAAAGGGGGTTGGCCGTTTTTGCTTGTCATTTCGAGCGACAGCGAGAAATCTTGCCTGCCACGAGGAAGATTTCCCCTCGCACCGCCCGCCACCGTTCGTGCCGCGAGCACGCCGGTGCGAGACGGCAGGGCAGGTGTCAGTCACCGCAATGCGGCTCCTTCGAAATGACAGGGACAGGAGCAGACGGGCTAACCCATTTTTTCGAGAATGGCCTGCTGGAAGCGTTCGCGGACGCCCTCGAATGGGATGCGCTGCATGATGGGGTCGAAGAAACCTTCGACCACCAGGCGGGCGGCATCAGGGCGCGGAATGCCGCGCGATTCGAGGTAGAAGAGCGGCTCTTCTTCGAGTTTTCCGACGGTTGCGCCATGCGTGCAGCGCACGTCGTCTGCCATGATTTCGAGGCCGGGGATGCTGTCGGCGCGGGCCTGGTCATCCAGGACGAGGTTGCGGTTGGCCTGGTAGCCGTCGGTTTTCTGCGCGCCAGGGGCAACGTAAATCATACCCTGCCAGACCGAGCGGCTCTTGCCCTTGAGCGCGCCCTTGAAGAGCAGGTCGCTGGTGGTATTGGGCGCGAGGTGGTTCTGCTGGGTGTCATGGTCGAGGTGCTGGCTGCCGTCGGTGAAATAGAAACCCGACATGCGCCCGACTGCGCCCTGGCCCGCCAGGTCGAGTTCGGAGAAGTTCTTGGTCAGGCGTGAACCAATCGCGCCGAAAATCCAATCCAGGTTGGCATCGCGCTCGACGCGCACGCGCTCGTGGCTGAAATTCCAGACATGCTTGCCCCAGGATTGCAACTCGACAAAGCGCAGGTTCGCGCCCTGCAAGACCTGGATTTCGACCAGCCCGGCGTGCATCGAGTTGATTCCGCTTTCGGTCGGGGAGGCCGACTCATGCACGAAGGTGGCCGAAGCGCCCTCATCCACCAGGACGAGGATGTGAGAAAGATGAGCGAGGTTTTCGCCCGGCCCCCACAGGACGGAGTGGAAAGGTTCTTCGACCTGCAAACCGCGCGGGATATACAGCACAACGCCGTTCTGCGAGAACGCGCCAGCCAGGGCGGCAAATTTGCCTTCTTCCGGGTTGACGGTTTTGGCCATCATCCTTTCGAGCAGTTCGGGATGTTCGCGCTCAGCAGTTTTCAGGTCGGTAAAGACCACGCCCTTTTTGGCGAGGGCTTCGTCCAGTTCGACGCTTGCGCCGCCGGGAGTCAGGACGATTTGTCCGCCGTGCTTATCGCCAACCAGTGGGGCCAGCAGGCTTTCCGGCACAGCCGGCAAGTCTTCAAACGCGCCTTCGGCAGGCAGGCGGAAGGCATCCGCCGGGAAAAAGCGCAGGTCGGTACGCCGCCAGGCTTCTTCGCTGGTGGTCGGCATTTTGGTGCGCGCATAGGCTGCAAAAGCGCGATTGCGGTATTCGGCTAACGCCCCGCCGGGCAGTTCGGCCTGGCCAAAGGCAAATTCCTTTGCGGCGGTATCCGGACGACGGGAGCGGGAGGTGACAACGACTTTAGGTTTCTCGTTCATTATCCGATTGACCCTTCCATCTGCAACTGAATCAGGCGGTTCATTTCGACGGCATATTCCATCGGCAGTTCCTTGACCAGCGGCTCGATGAAGCCGGAGACGACCATGGTCGTGGCTTCCTCTTCGCTCAGGCCGCGGCTCATCAGATAGAACAACTGCTCCTCGCCGACCTTCGAGACCGAAGCCTCGTGGCCGATGGTGACATCGTCTTCGTCGATTTCGATGTAGGGATAGGTATCCGAGCGGCTCTTGGGGTCGAGCAGGAGCGCATCGCAGACGACGTTGGATTTGACACCCTTGGCGCCCTTGTAGACCTTGAGCAGGCCACGATAGGAGGCCCGTCCGCCGCTCTTGCTGATGGATTTGGACATCACTTTGCTGGTGGTGTTGGGCGCAAAGTGAACCATCTTGCTGCCCGCATCCTGAATCTGGCCGGTCCCGGCAAAAGCCATCGAGAGCATTTCACCGTGCGCGCCGGGTTCCATCAGGTAGCAGGACGGGTACTTCATCGTCACTTTCGAGCCGAGGTTGGCGTCCACCCATTCGTGGGTCGCGTCGGCAAACACCTTGGCGCGCTGGGTCACCAGGTTGTAGACGTTGGTGCTCCAGTTCTGGATGGTCGAGTAGCGCGAGCGCGCGCCCTTCTTGACGATAATTTCAATCACGCCGCTGTGGAAGGAGTCAGTGGTGTATTGCGGGGCGGTACAGCCCTCGACATAATGCACCGAAGCGCCTTCATCGACGATAATCAGGGTGCGCTCGAACTGGCCGACATTGGCGGTGTTCAGGCGGAAATAGGCCTGCAAGGGCAAATCGACCTTGACGCCTTTCGGCACGTAGACGAACGAGCCGCCCGACCAGACCGCCGAGTTGAGCGCGGCGAATTTATTATCTTCAATCGGGATGACCGTGCCGAAATATTCGCGGAACAGTTCGGGATATTGTTTCAGGCCGTCTTCAATCGACAGGAAGATGACGCCCTGCTCTTCGAGGTGCTTCTGGATGGAGTGGTAGACCATCTCAGACTCGTACTGCGCGCCGACGCCAGCCAGGAATTTCTGCTCTGCTTCGGGGATGCCCAGCTTGTTGAAAGTGTTCTTGATGTCGTCCGGCACGTCGTCCCACGATTTTTCGCTTTTTTCGGTCGGCTTGACGTAGTAAAAAATATTATCCAGGTCGAGGTCTTGCAGGTGTGGACCCCAGTTGGGCATCGGGCGCGACATGAAATGCTCCAGCGCCTTCAGGCGAAAGTCGAGCATCCACTGCGGTTCTTCCTTCATGCGCGAGATGTTTTCAACAACTTCGCGGCTCAAACCGCGCTGCGATTTAAAGACATAGTTATCGTCGCGGTCGTGGAATCCGTACTGGTACTCCCCCAACCCTTCGAGAATTTTTGCGTCTTCACTCATGGTAGTAACTCCAATCAATAAGTGGCAATCGGCAATTTGCAATTGGGCTAATCAGACCGATAAACAATCGCTTGCAAATTACCGCCCGCCTGACTAGGCGGCTTCTTCCGTCTTTTCGCGCAGCCAGTCGTAGCCGTGCTCTTCGAGGTGCAGGGCCAGTTCGGGGCCGCCGCTCTCGACGATACGTCCGTTCATCATGACATGCACAAAATGCGGTTTGATGTAGTTCAACAGGCGCTGGTAGTGGGTAATCACCAGCACGCCCAGGTCGGGGCCGCTGAGGGCATTGACCCCGTCCGAAACGATGCGCAGGGCGTCGATATCCAGGCCCGAGTCGGTTTCGTCGAGGATGGCAATTTTGGGGGTCAGGGTCGCCATTTGCAGGATTTCGGCGCGCTTCTTTTCACCGCCCGAAAAGCCGTCGTTGAGGTAACGCCCGGCAAAGGACTGGTCCATCTTCAACATGCCCATCTTTTCTTTGAGCATCTTACGAAATTCGGGAATCGGCACGCCCTTGTCTTCGGGGTTTTCGGCGCGGCGGCGCGAGTTGATGGCCGAGCGCAGGAAGTTCGCCACCGTCACACCGGGAATGGCAACCGGGTACTGGAAAGCCAGGAAAATGCCCAGGCGCGAGCGTTCGTCAGGTTCGAGTTCGAGAACATTTTCCCCATCGAACCACACTTCCCCTTCGGTCACCTCATAACTGGGGTGGCCCATCAGGGTGTAAGCCAGGGTTGACTTTCCGGTGCCGTTCGGGCCCATAATGGCGTGAATTTCGCCCTGCTTTATGGTCAGGTCGAGGCCTTTCAGGATTTCCTTGCCCTCGATACCGACGTGAAGGTTTTTGATGACCAGTTCCGACATTTTGTCTCCTATAATTTTCATCATAAAACCTAAAGGCTGAAAACCTTTAGGTTTTTTCGTTTTTTTGATTGCGCCAATTATAGCAAATTGACCTGAATTTGTCAATATTTATGATATTTTTCTAATATATTCAATGGCAACCGTTAACACTCGAAAAGATAATATTTAATATAATTATCTATAATATTGACAAACCGCCCGCCCGACATTATACTTTACGATATCAAGCCTGTTTAACAATAGCCCGAAGAAAAGATGCCATGAAAAGCACTCGCGAGAAAATTTTACAAACCCTGCTGCGCGCTCCGCGCTCGACCATCAACGAACTGGCCGAGGCGGTCGGGATTAACCCCATCTCGGTGCGCCACCACCTAACCAACCTGCAAATGGAAGGGCTGGTGGAGGCCGAAGAGGAACGCCACGGGGTCGGACGTCCGCGCCTGGTGTACCTGCTGACCGAGGACGGCCTGGAACGCTTCCCGACCCGCTACCTGCGCCTGACCACCCGCCTGCTAACCCAGATGAAGGAAAAATTGCCCGGCGCCATGGTTGGCGAACTGTTCAAGGAGGTCGCCACAGGGTTGGCCGACGAACACGAGGAAGCGCTGAAAGGCCTGGGCGTGGAAGACCGTCTCGACCTGGTCAAGACCCTGCTGGCCGAGGAAGGATTCATGGTCGAGTGGGAGAAAAAGAACGACGAATACCACATCCACGAAATCACCTGTCCCTACTTGCAGGTCGGGCAGCAGCACCCCGAAGTCTGCGCCGTGGACGAGACCCTGATTTCGCGCATGTTGTCTGTGCCCGCCAACAAAATCCAGTGCATCCTGAGCGGCGCATCGCACTGCACCTATGTCGTCAAGGCCGAACCTGTAAAAAATTAAATTAAGGAAAAATTATGAGCGAAGAAACCCCGAACACCCTGCGCTGGACGCTGGAAGATACCCACCCCGAACTGGCCGAGACCGCGCGCGCCAAACTGCGCGAGGTGGTCGACCCCGAAATCGGCCTGGATATCATCGCCCTGGGCCTGGTGCGCGACGTCAGCATCGAAGACAACGGCACCGCCCGCCTGAAAATGATTCTGACCACCCCGTTTTGTCCCTACGGCCCGGCCATGGTCGAAATGACCCGCGCCAAGGGCCAGGAAGGCCTGAACATGCCCGTCACTGTCGAAATGGGCATGGACGTCTGGGACTTCTCGATGATGGAAGACCCATCCGCGATGGACTGGGGATTGTACAACTAAACCTGCCCTGAAAGACGAGAGCGCCCTGCAATTGCGGGGCGTTTTTTTGATTCCGGCAACATACGTGAGTCAAGGACTTCTACTCGCTACTCATCCCCAGACACGCGAAACCATACCATTGCTGACGAATCTCGGGCGTAGGTTATTATGGCCAGATAACCCCCAACAGGAAGCGGCGGATAAATATCAATCGCAAACGGGCCATTTGATAATTGTCTTGCTACAACATATTCACTACCCCATCCAAGCGTATTTTCTTCGCGATAAACAAGCAGTTCCAAGCGAACAGGTTCGGTATCAGTAACAAGATTGCCGCAAATATATTGAAAACGCCCTGACTCAAAATGGGCTACCCTGACCATTTCACTTCCCTGTTTTATACAAGGACCAAAATTTTCAATGGCAAAAACTGGCTGAGGCAGGTCATAACCAATATTTGGGGAAATGTAATAGCGCCACCAGTAAAGGAACAATGCCACCAGAATAACCAAAATTACCTGAAACCAAAAATGCCGCATATTGGTGTGGATCGGGCGAAACGAAGACATAGGCACCATCCACGAATTAGGCCTTGAAAGGGTTTCTTATTTCGAGATTCTCATGGATGATTAATCCATGCTGCATATCTTCTGAGTAAAGTATCTTCGCCCCACTGGCAAACGCGGCGGCAACAATCAGGCTGTCCCAGTAAGAAAATGCATAGTCCTGTCGTAATTGCGAAGCAACAAGGAGCAAATCCTTGTGAAGTTCGACGACATCATATTTTTGGTAAAAAGTTTCAATCAATTCGCTAATTTGCGCTTCCGGGAGTTTCGCTTGCCGGATCAAGTTGACACAAATCTCATTGATAACCTGGCTGCTAATAACCGGTTTAGCATTCTTAATGAGCGATTGGGCTATATCTTTCTTTTCCGGGTCACCTTCAATAAAAGCGTAAAGCCAAATATTGCTGTCGACAAAGCAGGAATCATTTTCTAGCATGGGTTTCTTCCCGCGTAAGGGGCGCAAATCCTTTGACTTTTAAAGGACTAGACATCAGTTGTTCAATCATATCGGTCTGAGTACCTTTTTTGCCCTTGGGAACAAGAATTACCCGCGCGTCATCAGACACCTTGCCCTTAAAGCGTGCAGGGATTTGGATGACGCCATTTTTTATTTTGGCCCGAAATTCTATTGTTTGCATGTGACACCTCTATGCCAATTATACAATCTTCCCACTACCGTTCGTACATCCAGTTCAATTCCTTCAAGCGTCCCATCAGCCAGTCGTTCAGGTGACTGTCATCCATGCGCCAGGCCCAGTAGCCGCCGACCTTGCCGGGGAAGTTCATGCGTCCCTCGGTGCCCATGCCCAGGAAGTCCTGCAAGGGGGCAATCGCAAAGACCGCCACCGAAGACCAGATGGCGCGAATCATGTCGCCGGGCACGTTGGCGTTGTCGCGGCCCATGTAGCGATGGTAAAAATCGCGTTCGTTGTGCGGGCAGGTGCGGTACCAGCCCAGGGCGGTGTCGTTGTCGTGCGTGCCGGTGTAAACGACGCAGTTTTTGGTGTAATGATGCGGCAGGAAGGGGTTATCCGGCCCGGAAAAAGCAAACTGGAAAATTTTCATACCCGGCAGGCCGAGCGTGTCGCGCAGTTCGATGACATCCGGGGTGATTTCACCCAGGTCTTCGGCGATGATGGGCAGTTCGCCCAACGCCTCGCGGATGGCGTGGAACAGGTCGATGCCGGGGCCGGGAACCCAGCGTCCGTTGACGGCGGTTTCGGCGTCTCCGGGAACTTCCCAGTAACCGGCAAAGCCGCGGAAGTGGTCGATGCGCACAATATCAACGGTGCTGAGGGTGGCGCGGATGCGTTCTATCCACCATTTGAATCCGCTGGCCTTGTGGACGTCCCAGCGGTAGAGCGGATTGCCCCACAACTGGCCGGTCGGCGAGAAGTAGTCCGGCGGAACGCCCGCCACGACGGTTGGCTGGCCGTTTTCGTCGAGGTAGAACAACCCCGGGTTGGCCCAGGCGTCTGACGAGTCCATCGCCACGAAAATCGGGATGTCGCCGATGACCTGGATGCCCCTGTCGTTGGCATATTTACGCAGTTTGTCCCACTGGCGGAAGAAGAGGAACTGGCGGAACATCTGGCGGTTGATGGAATCGGCCAGTTGTTTGCGGGCCTGGGCCAGCGCCTTGGGGTCGCGGTCGCGCTGGGGGGCGGGCCACTCGTTCCAGGCCACGCCGCCGTTGGAATCTTTGAGCGCCATAAAGAGGGCGTAATCGTCCAGCCAGGATGCGTTGGTTTGACGGAAGCCAGCCCACTCGTCCCGCAGCGCTTCGGAGGCCGAGGCTTCGAAGCGGTCAAAAGCCCGGTCGAGCAGTTTCGGCTTCCACTGGTAGATAAGTCCAAAATCCACCCGGTTGGATTCCCAATCGGGCATATCGGCCAGGTCTTCGACTGCCAGCAGGCCTTCCTGCATCAGGAAGTCGGGGCTAACCATGTAGGGGTTGCCGGCGAAGGCCGAAAAACACTGGTAGGGTGAGTCGCCGTAACTGGTGGGGCCAAGCGGCAGAACCTGCCAGAGTTTGCATCCGCTTTCGGCCAGGTAGTCGATGAAGCGATAGGCAAAGGGGCCTAAATCGCCGATGCCGTAAGGGCCGGGAAAGGAGGTCGGGTGGAGCAGAATGCCGGAAGAGCGGGAGAATGTCATAAGGGCCTCGGGGAAATTGAAAATTTATGCAAAGAGTTGTAGTTTGTCATTTCGAGCGCCAGCGAGAAATCTTTACCACCGTGCTTAAGATTTCTCACCGCTACGCGGTTCGAAATGACAAGCACGCTACGCGGTTCGAAATGACAAACATTCTAGTCAACCAGGCGGTGATACAAATCGGCATACTGGAAGGCAGATTTTTCCCAGGAGAAATCTTCGAACATGGCGGTGCGCTGCATGTCGTCCCAGTTGCCGCGGTGGCCGTAAGCGGCGATGGCCCGCCGCAGGGTGGCGGCCATAACATTGTGCGACGAATCGGCGAACAGGAAGCCGGTGCGTCCGTCGGCGATGGTGTCGCGCAGGCCGCCGGTGGCGCGGGCGACCGGGATGGCCCCGTAGCGCATGGCTATCATCTGCGCCAGGCCGCAGGGTTCGTAGCGCGAGGGCATCAGCAGCATGTCGGCGGAGGCGTATATCTGGCGCGAGAGTTTGGCATCGAAACGGATGGCCGCCGCAACCCGGTTGGGGAAGTCGGCTTCGAGGCGGCGGGCCTGGGCTTCGAGTTCGGCGTTGCCGGTGCCCAGCAGGACAGCCTGCCAGGGCAGGTCGGTGATTTTCCGCAATGCGCCCAAGGCAATATCGACGCCTTTCTGGTAGTCCATGCGGGTTATCATCGCCAGCAGGGGCGCCTGCGGATTCTGGGTCAGGCCAAACTGGGACAGCATGGCGGCCTTGTTGGCGGAACGCGCCGCCAGGTCGTCGGCTGAAAAGTTCTTTTCGAGCGCATCGTCGTGGAAGGGGTCCCACAGGCTGTAGTCGATTCCGTTGACGATGCCGATGACTGTTTCGCGCCGGGTTTGCAGGAAGGTTTCGAGACCGTAGCCGTATTCAGGGGTCTGGATTTCCTGGGCATAGGAGGGCGAAACCGCGACGATTTCATCGGCGGCCCACAGGGCCTGGGGCAGGGGTTGGCGGCAGGCCCACTCGGGGTAGAACGGCTCAGCAATCGGCGGCAGGCCGTAATCCAGCAGGGCGTTCTCGGCTTCCGCGCCCATGTAGCCCAGGTTATGGACGGAGAAAACGGTTTTGACTCCCGCCCAAAATGGGTCTTCCTGCTCGCGGCGCACCTTGTAAATGGCGGCTGCCGTGTGCCAGTCGTTGGCATGGACGATGTTGGGCCGCCAGTCGAGGCGGCGGGCCATTTCAAGCGCGGCCATCGAGAAGAAGGTGTACTTCTCACCGTCGGCATTCGGGTTGGGGTCGTAGACCTTGAGTGAGCCAGTGACGGGCGCGCCGGAAATGAGATAGACCGGCAGGCCTTTGATGTCGGTGCGAAAGACCTGGGCCGGCACTTCCCCGCTACCGCGCGGCAGGGTAAAGACCGTCTCGCGGTTGAGGGTCAGCCCCTCGCCGCGAATGGTCGAGTGAAACGGAAGCACGAGGCGCACGTCCAGTTTTTCGCTGCGCAGGGCACGCAGGGCATACGGCAACGACCCGGCGACATCACCCAGCCCGCCGACTTTGACAAACGGGTCAGCCTCGGAAGCCAGGAATAGGATTTTCAGGGGTTTTGACATGGGGCTATTTTACAATAAAAAGCCCTCATTGACGGGGCAATGAGGGCTTGCAAGAGCGTTGCTTTCGCAAGGGCTAAACCTTTTCGACCGGGAACTGCACCTCCGTAACCGTATCGGGGTCGGTCTGGCTGCCGTTGCGGGCCGGAACGAGGTAGACCTCGCGCTCCGGGCCAGTGACGCGGTAGCCGTTGGATTCAATCCATTTGACAATTTCCTGGATGGTCTCGTTCAGGGTCTGGTATGGGCCGCGATGGATGGCCGATGCCATTTGTCCGCCAGGCAGACTGCGAACGCGCACACGATTCGATTCGCCCAGGCCGAGCGCAATCGGTTCGCAGACTTCGGCGTCCACGTCACGCTCACGATACTCATCGTCATGATACATGGTAAAGCAGGGCCCGCTCGGGCGGACGCGTTGTATGGCGAGATACCCTTCCAGGTCGCGCCACAGGTGCCCCTGCTCGCTGTAGGTCGGGATAATATCGCGCACCGAGGCAATGGTGAGCGGTTCGACCGTTTTAACGACAACTTCCACTTGACTCATTTGATTCTCCTTTTCGAGTAGACGCAGGCGGGCTTCCACACGGGCAAGTCGCGCCATTTCGTCCTCCAGCCGGGCCTGAATCTCGCTGAGACGGGCTTTCAACATGCCGCGCAGCTGCTCTGCCGACAGGTCGTCGCCGAGCAGACGGCCAATCTGCTCAAGCGGGAATCCCATCTCTTTGAGCGCCAGGATGCGGTGCAGGCGGGCCAACTGGCTGAAGGTGTAGTAACGGTAACCGGTAAAGTCATCCACCCGGGCGGGATGCAGCAAACCGGCTTCGTCGTAGTAGCGCAAGGTCTTGATGGAAACCTTGCTGATGCGTGAGAACTCACCAATTCGCATCATTTATCGGTTCTTCCTGGCTCGTTTCTCAGCCATACACACGTTATACATCCTCCAGCAGGGGGAGAGTCAAGGGTTGCGTAACGCGAGATATTCTCTCGCGCTACAGGTTTACGGCAGTAAGACAAAATCGTAACCGCTTACACCGCTATCTATCAGCACGCTGGCACCGGGAAGTTCGCGCAGGCGCAGTTCCGTCTCGTTGCGGAACAGGTAGCGGTTTTCGGACACCCATTCCAAGTCGAAGAAACGGGGCGTGTCGCTGAGGGCAACCGGTGCGCCGCCAAAAGCAAGCAGGTTGGCGTTCGAGGGTTCTTCGGTGTGGTAGGCCACGCGCACCGAATCGGGATTCCAGCCCAGGATGGTCAGGAATGTGCCGGACGTATAAGTCCGGTCAGCGGTGCTGGCATCGATGACGTGCAGGGACTGCGTCCCGCCGCTTTCGCGCACATAGGCCACCTGCACGCCATCCGGCGAGATGAACGGGAAACTGCCCCAGACCGGCCCGGCGATAAATTCAGCCAGCCGGGCAGGCTCACCCGCCAGCGGGATGTAGTAATAGCGGCTCGGTTCGGTCGGGTTGTCGAGGATGGCCGAAGCGGGAATAACGGTATAAAAGCCCGCCGAGTCATTGCGCCAAACCACCTGCGGGAAGTAAGTCCACTCGCTGTAGGTCGAAACAAACTGGAACTTGAAGACAACCCGGTCGTCCGAGCCGTCACGGCGCAACACGCGGATTTGCGCCCCCTGCGAGAGCGCGAACTGCTGTCCGTCGGGCGAGAAAGTCCACTTGCCGCCGCCGTTACCGGGTGCGAGAACCACCGCCGGGCCGCCGGTATCGGCGTTGACGCGCTGCAAATCGGCGAGCGGGACCGGGTAGCCTTCGGTCTCGCCGTACAGTTCAAAGAAGATGTCGTGGCCGCCGGGGATAAAATCAAAGTCGCGGATGCGCACTTCGAGTATATCCGGCGTTCGGAATCCAGTCAGATAAGCCCGGTTGACAAGCGGGCGTTCGCCCGTGCCGTCAGCGCGCACCGAGTACAGTTCGCCGTTGCGCAGGAAGGCGACTACCTGGCCGTCGTCGCTGATGCGCGGCTGGTCGTCCTGGCCGGTGGTGGTCAACACCTGCGCCGGGAATCCTTCGCGCCACAGGACGATATTCCCGGCCCGGGCGTAGGCAACCACCAGGTTGGTGCGGACAGGCTCAGGGGTGGGCGTGTCGACGGCCGGAGCCGGGCCAGACTCCGTCGCAACGGCAACAGCCGTCAGGTTTTCGGCAACCAGGGTGGCAACGTCCGGCGTCGGGTCGCCTGGCACAGCAGTCGGCCCTCCTCCGGGCAGGCTGCACGCCAGGGTCGCGAGAATCAAAAAGAGCAGGGCAAGTTTCTTTGGCATAGGTTCGTTCCTCCGTTTCGCGAAAATGATAACATGGATGCCCAAAACCTTTCAGGTATAATTTGCGGGCAAGACCGCATGGCAATTGCCCAAAACCGACACTCCCCCTTGCGCGTACACCTTTTCAAGGACAACATGACGACAGACTTATACACCCGCAACCCCAGCAGCATCGTCTTTTACGGCACGTCCTGGTGCGGCGACTGCCGCCGCGCGCAGCGCGTTTTTTCGCAAATTGGCATACCCTTCACAGAAGTCGATATTGATGCCGACGAACAGGCCGAGGCTTTTGTCAAGGAACTCAACCGCGGGTATCGCTCCGTCCCGACCATTGTTTTTCCAGACGGGACAGTACTTATCGAGCCGGACGATGGTAAGTTGCTCGAAAAACTAAAGGGGTTATGATGAGCGAGAACTCGCAAGCCGAACAACCCGCCGATGTTGAAGAAAAAGACAGGGGCAAACAGTAACCCGGGTTTGGAATTAACACAAAAACACCGTCATTGCTGAAAGGCCATCACGGTGTTTTTTATTGTCAAACTGTATCCCGGAAAATCAACTACCCGGCAAGCAAACCATCGTGCAAACTCTTATTGCCCATATTCCGCAAGTATATCCAGCGTATGCGCAAGCAGGCCATCATCGAGCCTGTCACCGTGACCCGGGATGACCATCTCAAAGTCGAATTGATACAACTTACGAATCGATTCAGGCCAGGCTGCCAAATCGGCATCGGAGGTATTCCCTACTTTATCCGTGCCAAGGACCATACAACCCGCAAAGAGTATCTTGCGGACCGGAAAATAGACAACCACATTGTCGGGCGAATGGGTCGGGCCGGGAAAATAAACTTCGAGGCTCTCTGCGCCAAACTGAAGACTCAGACCCTTGTCCAGGGCAAACAAGTGGTCGGGCGGGGTATACGGCAGGTTACGATGGGCCTCGTAGTAGCGCTGGTATTGCGGTGCCTCTAGCCAGGACAGGGTGAGCGCACGCATTTCATCGCCTCGTTCTTCAACCAGCCTGGCGGTCAGGTCTGAGCCGTAAACAGGAATACCTTGCTCAATCAGATAGCTGTTGCCGCCGAGATTATCGTAATGAAAACCGGTATTAATGGCAATGATTTCGCGCTCGCCAAACTGGGCTTCAGCCCAGGCCAGCAGGTCTTTGGTCGCCTCGGGCGTATAGGGGGTGTCAACGAGAACCAGGGTCGAGTCATCCATCTCAACCAGCGCTGCATTGGCAGGCCAGGGGAATGAATGCGTGATAACATAAACTCCTGGCTGCACACTCCTTACTGTAAGGTTGCTATCGAGGTCGAAACGCTCAACCAAAAAAGGGACTGGGGTTTCAACTGGGTCTGCAGCGGCCTGTGGACTGCCACACGCCCCCATCATCACCATCAGAACAGGCAGGAAAACAAGAAACTTCCGGTACAAATTTGTTTCACACAACATTTTTGAACTCCTGTACAAGGATGGTTACTCCTATAACGTATTTCCATAATGTAGGCTTTGCACCCCAATCATAGTCGTGATGGACGCAATTGCCTATGGCCTGCCCGCCTCAATAACGTCACTTTTGGCGCAAAATTCGGGTATCATTGCCGCATAAGCGTTCCAACCGGGCCCAGCATACTCATAGCACGCCAGGTTCAAATAACAATCAGCAGATATCCAAAAATCATCCTATGCACAACATCATACACAGCATCCCATGCACAGGCTAAAAAACATCACCACACCCTTGGGCGGATTCCTCCTCATCCTGCTCCTGCTCTCTGCTTGCATGCCGGCTGTCCAGACCCGCGAAACCTACTTCATCGTCACGGCTGACAACCTGCCGACCCTGACTCCCTTCCAGCCGGGAGAATTCACAGCCGAACCGACCTGGCCCGCCCCGCCGACATCGACCCTGGCTCCCACCCAAATTCCCAGCCCGACTAGCACCGCCACATCGCCGCCGCCCACCGCAACCACCGCGCCAAATCAGAATGAAGTCCCATCCATCCCGGAGCCAAACGCCGACCTGCCAACCTACAACATCAACGCCCTGTGGAACTACGCCGGGCGCACCGTCACCGTCGCCCAGGAAATCACCTATCCCAACCGCAGCGGCGAGGCGATTACCACCCTCCTGCTGGCGGTCAACCCCAACCTGTGGCGCGGAACCTTCTCACTGACCTCGCTCACTCTCGACAACCAGCCCAGCGGCGCCCATAGCCTTTCCGGCCAAACCCTGACCGTCCCATTGCCCACCCCGCTGCCCCCCGGCGGAATCCTGCGAATCGGCCTGCAATACAGCCTGGCCCTGCCCTACAGTTCCGGCACATTCCAAAACTTCGGTTACACCGCCCGCCAAACCAACCTGATAGACTGGTATCCCTTCATTCCGCCCTACTTCCCTGGACAAGGATGGATATTGCGCGAATCCTGGGCCTACGGTGAAAACTTCGCCTACCCGCAGGCCAATTTCTACCTCGGCGTCACATTCACCGACGCCAACCCACCCACAGTGGCCGCCAGCGCGCCCGCCGTTCACGAGGGCGACACCCTGCGCTATGCCTTCCAGGGACGCACCTTCACCCTTTCGGCCAGCCACGACTTTCAGGTCGCCAGCGCCGACGCAGACGGCATCACCATCACCTCCTACTACTTTTCCGAACATGCCGGTGGCGGGGCGCGCATCCTGCTCGAAACCCAAAAAGCCGTGCGCACCTTCCAGCGCGTCTTCGGCCCTTACCCACACAGCAGCCTGGCCATTGTCGAGACCGACCTGAACGACGGCCTCGAATCGGACGGCCTGTACTTCCTCGCCAGTAATTTCTACGCCCAATACGACGGTTCGGCAGCCAACAACCTCGTTATGATTGGCGTCCACGAAACCGCCCACCAGTGGTGGTTCGGCGGCGTCTCCAACGACCAGGCCCTCGAACCCTGGCTCGATGAAGCCCTGTGTACCTATGCCGAGCGAATTTACTACGAAGACAACCACCCCGGCCTGCTCAACTGGTGGTACAACGCCCGCATCCGTTACTACAACCCCAGCGGCTATGTCGATACCCGCTTGTACAATACCGGCTCCTTCCGCGCTTACGTCAACGCCGTCTACCTGCGCGGCGCGCTCTTCCTTGACGCCCTGCGCAGCCGCATGGGCGACCCGGCCTTTTTCGCCTTCCTGCAAGACTACTACGCCCGCCACAAGGGCCGCATCGCCACCGCCGACACCTTCTTCACCGTCCTCGCCGACCATACCACCAACGCCGACGACCTCATCCGTTCCTATTTCTACTACCGATGATAAAAAAACTCTTCCTTCTCCTTCTTTCTGGAATGTTCCTTTTAAACGCCTGCCTGCCCGGCCCCGGCGTTGTCACCGTTACCCCGGCTCCCGCCTCCGCCCAGGCTGAAACACCGACTCCCTTGGGGGCCGATTTGCCGACAAACCCGCCCGACCCGGCCCTGACGCCCATCCCCGCCCTGGGCGAGGTCGAAGAACCCACCCCAACAGAAACATCCATCCTCATTGAGCCTGCGCCACTGCCGTCTTACTTACTCGACACTGTCATTAACTACGACATAAAAACCGTCTCAGTCAATCAATCTATTCACTACGCGAATAGTACAGGCGTCTCGCTCAACGAACTGGTATTGGCAGTTGTCCCCAACCTATGGGTTGGTGTCTTCCGTCTCGAAAGCCTGAAAATTTTCGACCTGCTCGAACCCGAATACAACCTAGACGGCCAGCAACTGGCCATCCAACTGCCCGACCCCCTGCCGCCCAACGCCGAAATCTCGCTTCAGATTGGCTACACGCTAAATCTACCCGCTCACAACCCCAATCCCGACCCCAACCTCGTCCGCCCCGACATCTTTGGCTACACCGCCAACCAACTCAACCTGGTCGATTGGTATCCCTTCATCGTCCCCTATGAAGACGGCTGGATGCTCAACCGCCCCTGGTTTTACGGCGAACACCTGGTTTACGACCTGTCCGACTTTGAAGTTAATCTAACTTTTAGCGACCCGTCCCGCGCTCCGGTCGTCGCCGCCAGCGGACACATCCTTCAGTCCGAAGAAGGCTCGACCACCTACCGCCTGAACGCCGGGCGCACCTTTGCGCTCTCGATGAGCCGCGAATACCAGGTCGCCACCGCCAACGTGGACGGGGTCGAGGTCAGCAGTTACCATTTCCCATTCTTCAAGACCGGCGGCCAAGCCGCGCTCGACGCCACCCTGAAATCGGTCGAGACCTTCAATAAACTCTTCGGCCCCTACCGACACGAAACCCTGGCCGTTGTGCAGGGTGACTTTAACGACGGCATGGAATATGACGGCCTGTACTTTCTCTCGAACGCTTTTTACAACCTGTACGACGGCACCGAGCGCAATTTCCTGGTAATGGTTGCCGCGCATGAAACCAGCCACATGTGGTGGTTTGGCGCAGTCGGGAACGACCAGGCCAACGAACCCTGGCTTGATGAAAGCCTGGCAACCTACAGCGAACGCCTGTTTTACGAAGACCAATATCCCGAAGCCGTTCCCTGGTGGTGGAGTTACCGCATCACCTTTTACGCCCCGCAAGGCAAAATTAACGACAATGTCCCAAATTACGGCGGGTTTACCCCCTACACCAATGCCACCTATCGCCGCGGCGCGCTCTTCCTCGAAGACCTGCGCAAACGCATCGGCGACGAGGCCTTCTTCGCCTTCCTGCAAGACTATTACGCCCAAATGAGCGGCCAGCGCGCCACCCGCGCCGACTTTTTCAGGGTACTTTCCACCCATCACACGGTGGACATTTCCGATTTACTGGTTGAATATTTCGCCAACCCCTAACCGTGCGGGCCAAAACTAAAAAGATTCACCGCCAAGAACGCCAAGGGCGCGAAGTTTAAAAAGGAAGCATCCATGCCTGCCTACGAACACACCTACCTGCAAATCGACGACGATGTTCGCCTACACCTCGTCCTGGCCGGGCCGCTGGACGGCAAGCCCGTCCTGTTGTTGCACGGGTTTCCCGAATTCTGGTATGGCTGGCGGGCGCAAATCATGGCCCTGGCAGCCAAGGGCTATCGCGTCATAGCCCCCGACCAGCGCGGCTATAACCTGTCCAGCGCGCCAAAAGACGTCGAATCCTACAAGCTTGAACACCTCAGCCAGGATGTGATTGCCATCCTCAACCATTACGACATCGAAAAAGTTTTCCTGGCCGGGCACGACTGGGGCGCAGCAGTCGCCTGGGTGGTTGCCGCCCGCTTCCCTGAACGGGTCGAGAAAATGGCAATTCTCAATGTCCCCCACCCTACAGTCCTGATGCGCACCCTGCGCAAATCACCGCGCCAGATGCTCAAATCCTGGTACATCGGCTTCTTCCAAATCCCCGGCCTGGCCGACTGGCTGATGAGCCACAACAATTTCGCCGGGGTGATTGGCATGTTAAAAGCCAGCAGCAAACCCGACACCTTCAGCCCCAAAGACCTGGACGAATACCGCAAGGCCTACGCGAACGCTGGCGGCCTGACCGGTATGATTAACTGGTATCGCGCCCTGTTCAAGTCACGACCATCCACGCCGCGCAAAGCGAAGATTGAAATGCCAGTCCTGATTCTGTGGGGCAAAAACGACGCGGCCCTGAGTTCCGAAATGGCCGAGAATAGCCTGGAATATTGCCAAAACGGGGAACTGGTTTTCTTCGAGAATGCTACCCACTGGGTGCAGCACGACGAAGCCGAGGCGGTAACAAAGAAGTTGATAGAGTTTTTCAAATAG
>JAGVAO010000105.1 GCA_020060235.1 Anaerolineales bacterium
AACAGCATACCGGCAAGCAGGATGTAGGCGAATTTCTTCATGCTTCGTTATCCTTTCAAAGGCTTAAGAGGCTGATAAACGGCATGATTATACCAACCGGTTTTAACCGGCCGGGACAATTTGCTCCCTCTCCGGGCCGACGCTGACCAGGCGCACGGGCACGCCCGCAACCCGGCCAATCGCGTCCAGGTAGTCGCGGGCGGGCTGGGGCAGGTCTTCCCAACGGCGGATGCCGCTGACGTCCTCCGTCCAACCGGGCAATTCTTCGTAAACAGCCTCGAAGCCTTCCAGGTCGGTAGGGCCGAAGGGCAGGTCGTGATAGATTTTCCCGTTGCGGGTATAAGCGGTGCAAATTTTGATGTGAGGCATGCCGGAAAGGATATCGAGTTTTGTGATGACCAGTTCGGTAAACCCGTTCAGGCGGGCCGCGTAGCGCAGCAGGACGCCGTCGAGCCAGCCGACCCGGCGCGGACGTCCAGTGGTTGTGCCATATTCGTCCCAGGGGTTTTCACCGGTGCCGCGCAGGCGCAGGGCCAGCGATTCTTCATGGATTTCGGTGGGGAAGGGGCCGCTGCCGACACGGGTCTGGAAGGCCTTGCACACGCCGCTGACGATTGAATCGCGGGCGGCAGTCATGCCCAGGCCCAGGCCCAGCAGGGCGGCGGGGGCTAGGGTCGAGGAACTGGTCACAAAGGGGTAGGTGCCGTGGTCGATGTCGAGCAGGGTTCCCTGCGCGCCTTCGGCCAGGACGGTTTGCCCGGCCCTGAGGGCGGCGTCCATTTCGGCGGCGGTATCGGCGACGAAGGGACGAATCCGGGTGGCGTATTGGCTGAAGGTGTCGAGAACAGGCCCAATATCCAGGGCGGGCGCGCCGAGGGCTGCCAGGCTGCGGTTGGCCGATTCGATGTGAGTCCCCAGTTTTTCGACAAAATCTGTCCCGACCATATCCGCCACACGCAGGTTGGTGCGGGCGGCCTTGTCGGTATAGGCCGGGCCGATGCCGCGCCCGGTTGTGCCTATCGATTCCTTGCCGCGCGCGGCTTCCATGGCTTTGTCGAGGGCTTTATGAGCGGGGGTGATGAGGTGGGCGGCGTGCGAAATTCGCAGCCGCTTTGGCCCGGCATCGACGCCGACTTTTTCGAGCGATTCGATTTCGCTGAACAGCGATTCGGGGTTGATGACCATGCCGTTGCCCATGATGGCGACCGGGCGGGGGTGGACAATGCCCGAAGGAATGAGATGCAGTTTGAACAATTGCGAACCAACCGTCACCGAGTGGCCGGCGTTATCGCCGCCGTTGTAGCGGGCAACGACTTCAGCCTGGCTGGCAAACCAATCGACAATGCGACCTTTGCCTTCATCGCCCCATTGTGCGCCTACGACAATTTTGAGTGGCATAATTTCTCTCTCCAGGAAGAATTTTTACAAGGCGATTATAACTGCCCCTTATCTCAACCCCCGTACGAGTTGCGGGTTTCGATGAATGGTTCCCTAATATTTATCGTAAAGAAGGCCGTATTTCATTGGAATTCTCGAAGAGACTCGATGAACGGATATTGACACCTGAACGGGCATGATATAATTTTTCGTCATGAAAAGAAAGTTTATCTTTTTCGCCCTGTTTATTTCTTTCCTGTTCCTGTTCAGTTTTGCGCTGACAGCCCAGGCACTGCCGCCCTCACAGTTGCCGCAATTTTCAACCCCGACTCCCGGCGCCGATGGACGGATTATTTACATTGTCAGGGAAGGCGATTCCTGCCTGCGCATCCAATTGCTGACGGGTGTTCCGGTCGAGCAATTGCGCGCCCTCAACCGCCTCGACGAAAACTGTACCGTCTTCCCCGGCCAGGAACTGGTGATTGGCGTCGGTGCAGGCTCTTCGCCGGATGAACCGGAAGCCGGCCCGACCCCGACGGAGGCCGCCAGCGAACCGACCCCGACGCCTTTCCCCGGAAACGCGACGGTCTGTATCCTGCTCTATGACGATGTCAACGGCGACGCCCTGCGTCAGGACACCGAAATCGTGATTCCCAACGGCGCGATAAGCATCACCGGCATGTCGGGACAGTTTTCAGAAGTCCGAACCACTCAGGATGGGCTTGAACCCTCGTGTTTTGAAAATGTGCCTGAAGGCGCATACAACCTGAGCGCCGCTGCGCCGGAAGGGTATTACCCGACCACCCAGCAAACCTACACGCTCGAAGTGGTTGCCGGCAGTGAATATTATGTCGATTTCGGCGCCCAGAAGTCGGATAACATTATCGCGGCTCCTGGCGACCCGGCGGGCGAAGGCGGCGGTTCGGCCTTCCTCGGCATTGTGGGCGGAATTTTGCTTTTACTTGGGGTTGGGCTGGGTATTTATAGTTGGAGCGTTTTCGGACGCAAGCCGCCCATGCAGCAGCCGCCCAGGCCGCCGAGCATTGTCCGCTAGGAGAGTTATGCCAGCAATCCCCACCAGAGAACGGGTCAACCCCGAAACAGTTAACACCACCCCCCTGCGACGCCCGGAATGGATAAAAGTCCGTGCGCCATCGGGGGAGAACTACGAGCGCCTGCACACCATCATGCGCTCGAAAGCCCTGCACACCGTCTGCGAGGAGGCCATGTGCCCCAACCTGGGCGAGTGCTGGGGCAGCGGCACGGCCACCTTCCTGATGCTGGGCGATGTCTGCACGCGCTCGTGCGTCTTTTGCGACATCAAGCATGGCCGCCCCAATCCGATGGACTGGCTGGAGCCGGAGCGGGTCGCCCAGGCTGTCAAATCGATGAATCTCAAGCACGCGGTCATCACCTCGGTCAACCGCGACGAGCGCAAGGACGGCGGCGCGCCGATTTTTGCGATGGTCATCCGCCGCATCCGCGAACTCCAGCCGGGATGTTCCATCGAGGTGCTGATTCCCGACTTCAAGGGTTCGCTCGAAGCCCTGAAAATCGTCATGGATGCCCGGCCTGAGATTCTTAACCACAACGTTGAGACTGTGCCGAGGCTGTTCAAACAAATCCAGCCGCAGGATAATTACGGCTGGGCCGCCGCCACGCTGACGAACGCCAAAAAACTCGACCCCGATGTGCTGACCAAGAGCGGAATCATGGTCGGGCTGGGCGAGGAAATGGACGAGGTCAAAGCCGTGATGCGCGACCAGCGCGACTGGGGCGTGGACATCCTGACCATCGGCCAGTATTTGCAGCCGAGCAAAAAACATTACCCGATTTCGCGCTACTACACGATGGAAGAATTTACCGAACTGCGCGAGTACGGCTATTCGATTGGCTTCAAGTGGGTGGAGAGCAATCCGCTGGTGCGCTCGTCGTACCATGCCTACGAGCAAGTCCGCGCCCTGAGCGTTGTTCATCGCAAGTTATACGGCGATGCGGTGATGAGTCAGTAAGCAGTTTTCAGTGGCCAGTGGTCAGACCCCAGGCGGAGCGGTTTTTGCGAGGTCGACGGGCAAAAGGCAGTTTTAGAGATAAATTGAAGCCGGATGGCTCACGCCATCCGGCTTTTGATTGTTGTGGTGTGGGATGTTATCCTGCGTTTTTTGTCTTTAGAAAGCGGGATAACATCCCGCGCCACCGTTCAGGCTTGCTCGCGCTTGTTGTGTAAGATGTTGAACCCGACCATCATTTTTCGCTGCTCGTCCCACAGGCGGTAGGAGAGCGATTTCAGGCTGCCACGCAGGGTTAGCGGGCGAACCTGCTCAAAGAGCGGATGCTCCGTCTGGGCTTTGGGCAGGTAGTAATTGGGGATGCGCGGGCTGAGATGATGCAGGTGATGGTAGCCGATGTTGCCGCTGAACCAGTTCAGGATAGTGGGCAGTTTGTAAAACGAACTGCCAATCAGGCCAGCCTTGTAGAAATCCCAGTCTTTTTGGTGCTCCCAGTAAGTGCCTTCAAAATTGTGCTGAACGTAAAAGAGCCATATCCCACCCGAAGAAGCCAGCATCAATATCGGCAGTTGCACAGCCAGGAAGGTCTGCCAGCCCACCAGCCAGACCAGCCCGGCAATCACAACTGCCAGGGCAAGGTTGGTATAGATGACGCTTTGCTTCTCGCGCCAACCGGCATTCGGAAGCCAGAAACGGTGCGAAATGGCGAAGATATAAAAAGCCACAAAAGTCAGCAGGATGAGCGGGTGGCGCATCAGGCGGTAGCCCAGGCGCATGTACCAGGGTTTGGAACGGTATTCATCCACCGTCCAGGTCGGGACGTCGCCGATTCCGCGTTTGTCGAGGTTGCCAGCGGTGGCATGGTGGACGGAGTGGTCGTGCTTCCAGTAATCGTAAGGGCTGAAAGTAATCACGCCCAGGATGCGCCCGACAATGTCATTGGCGCGCTTGCTGGCAAAAAACGAACCATGACCGCAATCATGGAAGATGATAAAGGCGCGCACCATGAAGCCAGCCGCCAGGATAACCAGCGGCAGCACGAACCAGTAAGAATAATTTTGGTACACATAAGCGGAAGCCGCCCAAAACCCGAAGAACGGCACAAGGGTGTTGACCAACTGCCAGATGCTGCGCGGGATGCTCGGTTTCTGGTAACGTGCCAGGGCTTCGCGGATGCTGGCACGCTGGGCGTCGATTTGCTGCATAAACTCAGTGATTTGCATAGATTCCTCCGATGAATATTCGCTGCACTATCCCCATTGTACAAACAAAACCGTCCGCCGGGGCTATCAGTTGGCTATAAGTTTTACGCGCACCCGGAATCAAAAGCGCGAGATGTCATCTCGCGCTTCGGGTTACGATGAATTACCAGAGCGGCAATCGGAGCAGGTTCACTGTCCAGTTGTTTATCGTGTCAAAAATTTGCGGGGAAAGCGGCCAGACAATGCCAACCACGAGCAAGCCGACAATTGCCCCGGCGACGATGTCTGAAACATAGTGCACGCCCATTGCCACCCGCGCCAGTGCCACCAGCGGCGCCCAGACCCACAGGGTGATTGCCAGTTCAGATGGGCCGAGCAGGCCTGCCAGGGCGGCAATCAGGAAGGCGCGCGCAGCGTGCCCGGAGGGGAAGGAGTGCGGGTCGGTGTTGCGGTAGATGGCACCCCACTCGCCTTCGGGGCGGCGGCGGCGGATGATGAATTTGAGCGTCATCACCAGCGCGGCCAGGACGGATATCCAGAATAACTCGTAAACCGCCCATTGCTTCCAGAACGTGTTCCCGGCCAGCCAGAGCAGCAGCATGGCGATGCCCCAAAACCAGGAATCGCCCGAATGGGCAAAGACCATCGCCAGGGTGCGGCGCGTTCCGGGTTTTTCTGCCACGCGCAGGGCATAGGACCAGTCGCGGTCCAGTTCCAGCAGTTTTTGCCAACTCACGAGGCTGAATCCTTGCCCTGTTGAGCCAGGTCGGCGCGCATGATTTCGAGCTGGTGGGGCTTATCCACGTCCATCCCGGCTTCGGCGTATCCCCAGATGATGGCGCGTCCGCGAATGCCGATGCGCGACATGACACGCTCGACGATGTCTTCGATGGTCAACTGGCGGAAGATGAGCTGGACGAGGGTATCGAGACCGATGACGCGCGCCTGCATGAAGGGGTTTTTGCGGTTGCCGATGAGTTGTTCCCAGGTGTCGAGGTGCTCGTGCGCCATGTTGACGTGGGCGATGTTGACGTCTGCGCCGCAGACTTCGAGGCCTTTCAGGCGCGTCCAGGTGCGTTTTGAGTTGGGGTAGCGGGCTTCCATGACCTCGCGCGGGACGACGCCGTAATACAGGTCGTCGCGGGTTTGCATGCAGGTTTCGGCCAGCCAGTCTATCATTTCGGCCTTGATGCCGGGAATGTCGGAGGAGACAATCATCACATAGTCGTTCTGGGGGTCGATTTCCTGCGATTTTTCGACCCCGGTCACGATGTTGTTTAACATGCGTCCCTGGTTGGACAGAAAGTGAAGCGGCTTTTTGCAGGTGACGCCACTTTTTGGGCTTAGGCCAATCAGGATGACGTTTTCGACGGATTTGGCATCGCTGAGCGCGTCAAGCACCCACTGCACCATCGGCTTGCCGGCGATGTCGAGCAGGGCTTTCGAGTTGCCCCTGGTGTGGGGGTAGAGCGGGTCTTGCGGCAGGGGGATGCCGCCTGCGATGACAATGGCGTCCATAATTACTCCAGTTTGCCGGTGACGGTCAGCATTTTTAGTTCACCGATGGCTTTTGTCACCTGGATGTCGCGCGGGCAGGCCATGGTGCAGTTGAAGGCGGTATGGCAGCGCGCCAGGCCGTGAGTCTCGGAGACGATTTCGATGCGTTCGGCGGCGGCCTCGTCGCGGCTGTCGAAGATGAAGCGGTGGGCGGTGACCAGGGCCGCCGGGCCGAGGTAGTCGTCGCTGGCCCAGAACGAGGGGCAGGAGGTGGTGCAGCAGGCGCACAGGATGCACTTGGTGGTGTCGTCGAAGCGTTCGCGCTGTTCGGGGCTTTGCAGGCGTTCCTTGCCGTCTTCAGGCAGCGGGCTGTCGTTGAT
This sequence comes from Anaerolineales bacterium, assembly GCA_020060235.1. Classification (GTDB taxonomy): domain Bacteria; phylum Chloroflexota; class Anaerolineae; order Anaerolineales; family Villigracilaceae; genus UBA8950. Next base: position 6,466 of record JAGVAO010000105.1, read on the forward strand.
GAACCAGGGCAGCACTTTTTTGTAGTTGTCGAAGAAGGGTTTCATATCGACAATCAGGTCTTTTTCGACCTTCAGCCCCAGGATGGGTTCGACGGTAATTTTATCGCCCAGGTCGCGGACGAGGGTTTTGCAGGCCAGGGCATTCCGCCCGTTGATGCGCATCGCGTCCGACCCGCATACGCCGTGCGCGCACGAGCGTCGGAAGGAGAGTGTGCCGTCAGTGTAGCCTTTGACGTTTTCGAGCAGGTCGAGCACGCGGTCGGTCGGTTCGGCCTCTATGTTATAGGTTTCGTAGTGCCATTTCTTGTCCACTTCGGGGTTGTAGCGGAAGATTTTCAAAGTAACGTTCATATTAGTAAACCCGTTCCTTTGGCTGGTATTTGGTAATTGTCACCGGTTTGTAGCCGATTTCGACTTTTTCGCCGCGTTTCCAGGCCAGGGTGTGCTTGAGCCAGTTCTGGTCGTCGCGCTTGGGGAAGTCTTCGCGGGCGTGTCCGCCGCGGCTTTCCTGCCGGTTGAGCGCCGAAACGGTGACGACTTCAGCCAGTTCGAGCAGGTTGCCCAGTTCCCAGGCGTTGAGCAGGTCGGTGTTGAAAATCTTGCCGGTATCCTGCACGCGGACATGCGTGTAGCGTTCACGCAGTTCGGCCAGTTTGTCTAGGGCGCGCCTCATGCCTTCCTCGGTGCGGAAGACGCCGACATCCTCGAACATCATCTTCTTCATTTCATTCGAGATGGTCATGGCGTTTTCTTTGCCATCGGCGTTTCGCAGCGCGTCAAACTGCTGGCGGGTGAATTCGGTCGGGTCGGCGGGCAGGGATGCGAAATCGGTGTCTTTGGCGTACTCGGCGGCGCGCAGACCGGCATATTTGCCGAAGACGACCAGGTCGAGCAGGGAATTTGTGCCGAGACGGTTGGCGCCGTGGACGGAGACACAGGCCGCTTCACCGGCGGCATATAACCCGGCGTAGGGCGTGTTGTTTTCATCCAGCACTTCGCCGAACTTGTTGGTCGGGATGCCGCCCATGGTGTAGTGGGCGGTCGGCTGGATGGGCATCGGCTGGGTCATCGGGTCGATGCCCAGGTAAACGCGGTTGAAGTCGATAATGTCGGGCAGTTTTTTGAGCAGTTCCTCGGCGGTGACGGTGTAGGGCGTGCCGTCGGGCTTGGTGCGGCCGTCGAGCACGGCGTACCGGTTGACCACTTCGGGGCGCACATCAAGATAGACGTAATTTTCGCCATTGATGCCGTTGCCGTCGCGGATTTCGAGGTAGATGGCGCGGCTGATGACATCGCGCGAGGCCAGGTCTTTGACGGTCGGGGCGTATTTGGTCATGAAGCGTTCGCCCTTGCCATTAATCAGGATGCCGCCTTCGCCGCGTACGCCTTCGGTAATCAGGATTCCCAGTTTATAGATTCCGGTCGGATGAAACTGGAAGAACTCCATATCCTCGAGCGGGATTCCGCGCCGATAGGCGATTGCGGCCCCGTCGCCGGAGTAGGCGTAAGCGTTGGATGTGATTTCCCAGATGCGCCCGTGCCCGCCGGTGGCGATGACCACCGATTTGGCGTGGAAGGTGTGCAGTTCGCCGGTTGCCATTTCGAGGGCGACCACGCCCACGGCGCGTTTGCTGTCCATCAGCAGGTCGATGACCTGGAATTCGTCGTAGAAGGTAGCGTTGTTTTTCAGGCACTGCTGGTACAGGGTTTGCAAAATCATGTGGCCGGTACGGTCGGCGGCATGGCAGGCGCGGCGGACGGGTTTGCCGGTCACGTTGTTGGTGTGGCCGCCAAACGGGCGCTGCGAGATGCGTCCTTCGGGAGTGCGGTCGAAGGGCAGGCCGTAATGTTCCAGTTCGAGCACGGCCTGCGGGGCTTCGTTGCACATGAACTCAATTGCGTCCTGGTCGCCGAGGTAGTCGGAGCCTTTGACCGAGTCGTAGGTGTGCCATTCGGGGCGGTCTTCTTCGCTGTTGCCAAACGCGGCGCTGATGCCGCCCTGGGCCGCGCCGGTGTGCGAGCGGGTGGGGTAGAGTTTGCTGATGATGGCGGTTTTGGCGGTTTTGGATGCGTACAGGCCCGCCATCAGGCCCGCGCCGCCCGCGCCGACGACGACAACGTCAAATTGATGAGTGTTCATTGCGGTTGTCTCCTAGTAAGTCCACAGCACGTACAGGCCGATGAGGCTCATCGATGCCATGGCTATCATGCTCAAGAAGCGCACGAATTTGCGTCCGCCCGATGAAATGATGTAATCATCGGCGATGACGACCAGGCCGTGCACGCCGTGCGCGGTGGCGGTCAGAACCATGCCGCTGGCAACGAGACGCCAGAACCAGACCGCCCAGGGTTCGAGGTCGGGCACGCTGGTAGACTGGACGTGGGTGTAACTGGTGGTGAAGGCCCAGCGCATCACATCGGCGAAATTCATATCGTGACGCGCGCCCATCCAGAATGCGCCCACCATCCCGACGATGAAAAATCCATACATGGCCAGCGCCGAAAGGCGGGTAAAAATCCACATCAGCATTTCAAAATTCAGGCCGCGTTGTTTGAGGGAAAGGGTGCGGGGTTTGGCGTTCATGCTAACCTCCGAATGCCGCGCTGAGAATTGAGTAAACCGCGAACCCGTAGAGCGGAATGAAGACCGCCCACTCGACCCAAATGGCCTCGCGCTGGTATTCGAGCAATGGCGGCCAAAGATCGAGAATGGTGATGCGCAGGCCGTTAATGGCGTGGAACATCACAAAAAAGAAGATGATGATTTGGAAAGCCCAACTCATGTAGATGTCGTTGATGAAATTCCCCACACTTCCCCCTAAAAATGATGCCAGCAAGTGCATCGCTATGAAAATTGCCATGCCCATCCCGCCGATGCGGTGCAGGATGAAGGTCAGCATGGGGCCTTGCCCTTTATACCGCAGGGCGGTTGCCAGGCTGACGTTCCTCGAGATGCCCATTGTGTTGCCTCCTCAAAGTTTTATTTTCAGGTCGTAAACGGCCCGGAAAATGTTCATAAAACAGTGTATATTGTAAAGGGAAAACGCCCGCGAGGGTCATTTTCGCCCAATCTTTTCAAAGAATGTGACGATTGTCCTACTAATTTTATTCCAGACATCCTATAAATAAGAGGAAGATGGGATTTATAATCCAAACAGTTTCTATTAGAACCATCCCGGTATCTTCCGGCTTTTCTATAAGCGGCACTTATCAAAAACTTGGCTTTAAAAATCGGCAACCCAATTTTAGCCCAATTGCCTGTCTGGCGCGAGTGATTCTCACTCACCCGCGTAACCTAATGCCCAAAAGGCAGCAAACCCAAGCCCAAGGAGGTGCGCATGTCAGGTTCGAACCACATCAGCCGCCGGGATTTTATGAAACTTACAACCGGTGCCATCGGGGGATTTATCGCGGCAGTCATCGGAATACCTTCCATCGCTTATTTGATTTCCCCGGCCCTCAGGGAGGACAAGGCCGGAAAACCCGTCAGCGTGGCAAACCTGGAAAATGTCCCGGTGGGCAAGCCCTACCCGTTCTCGTTCACCGTCACGCGGGTTAACGGCTGGGAGCGCACCTCCACCGCCTATGGCGGCTTTATCCTGCGCCGCTCCGCCGACCCTGCCGATGTGCTGGTGCTTTCCAGCCGCTGCACGCATCTCTCGTGCCGTGTCAACTGGAACGACGAGGCCGCAGGGTTTGTCTGTCCCTGTCACGACGCCATGTTCGACATCGAAGGCAAGGTCTTGTACGGCCCGCCGCCTGAACCGCTCGGTCACTTCGAGCATGAAATCGATGGCGAAGGTAATGTCATCATCACCCCGGTCGAAATCAAGGAGGGCTGACCATGCGCGCATTATGGCAAAAACTTTACGGCTGGCTCGACGAACGCATCGGGTTCGACGATTTCTACAAAAACCTGCTTGACCGCCCCGAACCGCGCGGCAACTGGTGGAACACGCTCGGCTCTGCCAGCCTTTTCCTGTTCATCATGCAGGTTTTGACCGGCATCTTCTTGACGGTCTATTACAACCCCTCGCCCGACCATGCCTACGAATCGATTCTCTACATCATGAACGACGTCCAGTTTGGCTGGCTGGTGCGCGGCATTCACCACTGGGGCGCTTCGTTGATGGTGCTGGTGGTCTTCATCCACATGCTGCGGACGTTTGTGACCGCCTCCTACAAATATCCGCGCGAGTTGACCTGGCTGGTCGGCATTGGCCTGCTGCTCATAACCATCGGCATGGGCTTTACCGGCTACCTGCTTCCCTGGCACCAGATGGCCTATTGGGCAACCACGGTCGGAACGGCGATTGCGGGCAGTGTCCCGTTCCTGGGCGATTTCATCCTGCAAGCCTTGCGTGGCGGCCCGGATTTAAGCGCCCTGACCCTCCAGCGTTTCTACGCTGCCCATATCTGGATTTTGCCCCTGCTGCTGGGCGGGCTGATTGGCTTTCACCTGTTCCTGATTATCAAGCACGGCGAATCGCACTGGCCGGACAAGGAAGACTAGACCTCCCTTTCATCCCCCCATTTTCCGCTGGGTTACGCGGAAAATGGGGGGAGCGAGGGGGGCTGGAGACCTCTTATGAACGAAGAAACCAAAACCCAAATCAACGCCAAATACGAGCGCGAATTGCAGCGCGGTGAACGCTTCTGGCCCGACAGCATCTACAAGGATGCCATTGTGGCTCTCGGGATTTTCCTCCTGCTGGTGATGCTGGCGACCTTTGTCGGCGTACACGATTCGCCCAAGGCCGACCCCAGCGATACCTCCTACATCCCGCGCCCCGAATGGTATTTCCTCTTCCTGTTCAAATTTTTGGCGCTTTACGGGCAAATTCCCATCCTCGGCAAAATCGAGTGGATTGCCACCGTGCTGATTCCCGGTGTTGCTATCGGCATCCTGACCCTGCTGCCGTTCATCGACAAATCGCCGCACCGCTATTATGCCAAACGCGCCCTGCCGCTGGCAATTATGTTCATCATGGTGCTTGGCATCGTGCTGCTGACCATGCTGGCCGATTATCCCACCGTCGCCCATGACGGCTCCGGCCTGCCCGGTCTCATCCAGGCCGTTGCCGGGCTTGTCGTTCCTGCCATTGTCTATATTGCCTTTACGGTCATGGCCTATACCCTGCGCGAGAGGGCCGTCAGGGCCATTACCGTTACCGCCGCCCTGGGCGGAGCGTTGATGGTTGCTTTCACTGTCCTGGCGATGGTGGCCTTCCCGCTCCCTGCGCAGGAAACTGCCGAGGTTCCCGCCACGCTATCCGACCAGATTTCCGCCGGTCAGGATTTGTACTCCATCCACTGCGTCGAGTGTCATGGTGACGACGGCATGGTCGAAATCATCAGCGGGGTGGCCGGGCTGGAAGGCAAGGTTGTCAGCATCATCAACAGCCGCGATGTGCTCTACACCGTCAACGACGCTTCGATGGCCGAAATTATCTCCTACGGCCGCCCCGATTCGGGCATGCCCCCGCTGGGGCGCGCCTACAATCCCGAAGGCCTGACCCGCGCCGAAATCGACTATATCGTGCTTTTCATGCGCTACACCTGGGATGACCGCTTCGAGGCCCCCTACATCCCGCCGCTCTACCCGCCCCTGGCCGAAGGCGAAGTGCCGACTTACAGCGTTCACATCCAGCCGATTGTCAAACGTTACTGCATCTCCTGCCACCGCCCCGGCAAGGACAGCAACGCCTACTACATGGATACTTATGCCAACATCCTTAACAGCGGCGACAATGCCGGCAAAAACGTCATCGCCGGAGATATGAACTCCTACCTGATTCAGACCATCCAGCACACCGAAATCCTGGACGCCGATGGCCGGGTGCTCGTTGGCGTCATGCCGCCGACAAGCCAGTTGAAGCCGGATATTATCGACGTCTTCATCCGCTGGGTGATGGGCGGTATGCCTGAATAAACCCATCCGCATACCAAAACCAGAAGGCCGGGAGCAAATTCCCGGCCTTTTTCTCGATATAATAGCCGCATGTACCTTTTCTCAGAAATTTCCATCCTCCCCTTCATCCTTATCCTGCTTCTTTGGGCGCTCGGCGGCTGGCTGCTGGCCACAAGCCTGTTCAACATCACCCCGCGCGAGCGCGGCCTGGTCGGCCTGGGCCTGGGCGTCATTTTGGCGAATTGGGCTGCCAACTGGCTGGCGCGACTCATGCCGCCCCTGGCCGCTTTCTGGCTCTCGGCTTTTCTTATTCTCGGACTCGGACTCACCGCAGCCTGGTTCCTGCAACCGAAATGGCGGCGAACCCCGCGCCAGGTGCTTGTAGACCTCTTCCCGCCCGAAAGCCTGCAACTGCGCCAGTGGCTCGTCTTTGGCCTCATCTTTTTTGTCTTCACCCTCATCGGGCGCGGACTGGGCATCTTCGACGACTACCAGAACCTGCCGCCCGTCTCGACCATGGCCGCGGGCGACATCCCGCCCCAGACGGCCTTCGACCCGCGCCTGCGCTTTGGCTATCACTACTTCCAATTGCTGCTGGCAGCCCAGTTTGTCAACCTTATCCAAACCGGCCCCTGGGTGGCCCTCGACCTGGCGCGCGGACTGGCCATCTCCCTGACCATCATGCTGACCGGCCTGCTGGCCTTCCGCATCACTCGCGACAAGGTCGCCGCCACGCTCTCGGCCCTGTTCCTGGCTTTTGCCGGCGGTGCGCGCTGGATTTTGCTGCTCCTGCCGACAAACCTGCTTAATCGGCTTTCCTCCAGCGTCCAACTGATTGGCTCCGGGGCTGATAGCGGCCCGAACCTTGTGCTGACTCTCTACAAAGACTGGCGTATCGAAGGTTCAGGGCCGAATCCCTTCCCCTTCCTGTATGGCTCGGGGTTGGACCCCTCCCTGTCGATGTCGCACTCAGGCTTCGGGTCGAGCGCGATTCTCATCGTCCTGCTGGTGCTCCTTTTGGCCGAAAATCGCCAGGGACGCTGGGCCAACGCCGTGCTGGCCATCCTGCTGGCCTCGATGGCCCTGGCCAACGAAGTTAC
>JAGVAO010000100.1 GCA_020060235.1 Anaerolineales bacterium
TGTCACCCGCCTGGCGCGCGGCCTGCCTGTCGGCGGCGACCTGGAATACGCCGACCAGAACACCCTGCTCAGGGCTTTGTCTGGCAGGCAGGAAATGAACTGAGAAAAAAACTCCGGGAGCAGATGCCCGGAGTTTTCATTTTTAAATCTGTCTTACCGCCTAATAGCGCAGGATGAGCGCAATCCGTCGGTGTTCCTGCAATTGGCCGTTCTCGACGAAAACCACCTTGCCCTGCTTTTCGAGCACGGCAGTGATGATTTCGTCCACAGCATCGTCCATCACGCCCGGGGCTTCGACGTCCTCGACGGCTGAAATCTGCGTCCCGCTCGAGTCGACCCGCGCCGGGTAGTGGAAATCCTCCTCGACCAGCAGCAACCTGCCGCGTCCCTCGTGGGCCGCGCGCCAGACCTCGCCGACCGTCGAGACAAACTTCCGTTCCCCTATCGCCTTATCCAGTTCCGATAAGACCTGGTGTCGCTCTTCGGCCAGGTTGGCTTTGACCAGCGGCCAGACCAGTTTTCCGAGTTCGTGGGCCGAAGTTTTATCGTGGCTGCCGGCCAGCGAGGCAATCACTGCATCCTTGTGGTTGGAAACCTCGTTGAAAAAGGCCAGGTAGCGGTCCACCCCTACCAGCGCCAGCGGAAGCGGGTCATCGGCCAGGAAGGGTTTCAGCGCGGCTTCAATATCCCGGAAGAACTGGCGATGTCTTTCATCCCGGTAGGCTGATTTTTGGACGCCAAACCCGCCGGGCAGGGGTTCTTCGCCGCCGGGCCGCGTATGCGTCATCGGGAAGCCGCCTTCCCTGATTTCAACCAGGTTCTCACGGGTGGCCTCGAACAGGCGGGTTGGTTTTTCGCTCAGGGCCAGCACCCAGTAACGCGGAGTGCGGTTCATGGCGAACACCAGGTCGCGGATGAAGAAAGTCTCATCCACGGCAACCCGTTCTTTCAGGCTGAACGGCAGGTAGACCAGTTGGCCAAATTCATGGGTCACGAACATTGCCAGCCCATCGAGCGTATTGCGATATTCGATGCTTTCAGCCAGGGCTTGCAATCGGGCAACCAGCGCCTCGATTTCGCGCTTATTGAACTCACCCAACAAGCGATTGGTGGCCTGTCCCACCAGGTTCTTGACCCGAATCGGGTCCTGGCGGTTTTCAGGCGCAGAACGGTGGGTTGGCAGGGTAATCGTAACAGCCGGGTACCCCTGAACCTGTTGGAGCAAATGCAGGTCGTGTCGATTCATATCTTTATCTCCTCTCGTTGTCTATTCCCCTATGGAAATGATACCAGAGAGACATAAATTTAAAATGAGCAGGGTGCAGCACCGCTGCACCCTGAAAAACGATACATGTGAGAATCCACCGAAAAAAACTGCCGGGCAGAACCTACCCCGGCGAAGAACACAACACCACAAAATCACCCTTCAACTCATACTGCCCCAACCCCGCCGGGACAATGACCGAATCGAACTTGTTGAGGGTCAATTCGCCGTGCGCGCTATGCAAATGCGCCTGGCCCTCTATAACCGTCAGAGCGTGGAAACCCTGCCCATGAGTGTTGCGGGCCTGCGGCGCGGCCAGGCGTTCGAGGTGGAAGTAGTCACAGGTCACAAGGCCCTCGCCCGGCTCAACCGCGCGGCGGATTTGTCCGCGCAGGGCCGGGTCGGTGGCGGCCAGCGATTTTTCGATGTGCAGTTCCCGCCCGGCAGTCATCGGGCGATTCCAGTCGAAGACGCGGTAGGTAATATCCGAGGTCTGCTGCACCTCGTAAACCAGCAGCCCCGGCCCGAGGGCGTGAATGGTGCGAGCGGGCATGAAAATCGTGTCGCCCCTGCTGACGTGGTGATATTCGACAAAGTCGAGGATGTTGCCTTCGCCGCGAATGGCCCCGGCCAGCGCAGCCGGGTCGCTGTCCGCCTTGATTCCGGCGATAATTTCAGCCCCCGCTTCGGCCTCGAGGATGTGCCAGGCTTCGGTTTTGCCCATCATGCCCGGCCCCTCCAACTCGACCGCCAACCGGTCATCGGGGTGGACTTGCAGCGAAAGCCAGCGCGCGCAATCGAGCAACTTAATCAGCAGCGGGAAACGCCCATTGCGGCGCTTCCCCAAAATCTCATCCGCCTGCTCGACCAGCAAATCGGCCAGGGTGCGCCCGGCAAACGGCCCGCTGGCAATCTCGTTGTGCTCATAAACCGCCCAGACCTCGGCAATCGGCACATTGACGGGCGTATCCGGCCCGGCCAGGGTTTGCAGGGCGCGGCCTCCCCAAACGTAATTACGGATGGCAGGCTTGAGAGTCAGGGGCGCAATGGACATGGTTTTTCCTCTTTACTCGTCCAGATGATAGGTATGATACGCATTCTGGCATGGGTTTCCCCAGGCGATGTGCATTTCCCGCGCGGTCAGGTCGATGACCAGCGCGTTGATAGTTTTCTCGCGGTCAAGCGGGTCTTTGCGCTCAACGGCATGGTTGCAAATCGAATTGGTGAAATTGACATGGTCTTTCTGAATGGCTTGCAGTGATTTGATGGTGTGCTTGCTGTTCTGGCGCAGCAGGCGCGCAGCGCGGTGATAGCGCACCCGTGAAGCCACCAGCGAATCGGGGTCTTCTTCGACCTCGTGCATCTTTGGGGTCAGGTAATGGTTTGTATGCACCATATAACCATCGTGGGCGTAGAGCGTGTCGAACTGTTGGGCCGACACCTCCACCGAGTAGATTTCCCCACTCTCATGGATGATGATGTGGTTGTAGCCCGCCGCCCGGTGCGGCACAATGGCTCGCCGGATGGCAACATCCAGTTTCGGCGCGGCCAGCACCGCCCGCCCCACCACCAGGCGCGGAATGCCGATGCGCGGGTCGTTGGGGTAGACCGAGTCGATTAACTGCGCAATCCCCGCCGCATTGAACCCGACATTCGGCAGCAGGCCGCCATAATTCATCGCCAGGAAGGGTGGTTCGTCATCCGGGCGGGCGTGAACGACATAGACATCGTCCTCGTCCTCCGGCACCCAATCCTCGTTGTGGGCTGCCAGCACGTGCCCATCGGCGGTGCGCGTCTCGTTGACCGCCATGCTGGTACAGCGCGTCAGGTGCAGGGCGTCGGTGGTAATGGCTTCCATGATGTTCAATGTCACCAGGTCGCGGTAATCGACGTTTGCGCCTTCGGCCATTCCGCGTAATTCGTCTACATATTGTGGAAAACGCTCCTCGGCAAACGGCAGATACTTGCGCGACTGGATTTTTGCCCCATCCCAAGTCAGCTCCAACTGCTCGTAAGCCTCAGCCAGCAAACTTTTGGCATTCTCAACGCTGTGGGCAACCTTCTCGCGGAAGGCTTCGCCGATTTGCCGTCCAATCTCAAAATGTGACCCAGCCACTTTCACCATCGGCACCGGCTCGCGGTGGATTGGCGTCTCGTGCGGATTTTTTAACATAAGCTCAACTCCCATCTCAAAACTTGCTAAAAATTATACCCGTCCCGGGCACAATCTGAGCACGGCATTCCATGATTTTCTGATATT
>JAGVAO010000189.1 GCA_020060235.1 Anaerolineales bacterium
CAGCGGCGACGTGTTGGCCGGGCTGGTGGTTGGATTGCGCGCCCAGGGCGTCGAGGCCTACGAAGCCGCCCTCGCCGCCGCCTGGATTCATGCCCAGGCCGGGCTGGTCGCGGCGGATAAGGTCGGCGCGGCGGCCTCCGTCCTGGCGGGCGATATCCTTGACGCTGTTCCGGACGCCCTGAGCGGCTTTTAACCCACTGCTATTTTAGGAGTCGATAAAGCACCTGCGGCGTTTTCTTCTCCACCAACCCTTCTGCGGCCAAGGCCAGGCGCAGGAGGGTTTTTTCATCCCAGGCGCGGCCAATCGCCTGTATCCCGACCGGCAACCCCAACGTCGTATAGCCAGCGGGGAAGGAGATGGCGGGCAGGCCGGTCAGGTTGGCCGGGGCCGCGAAGCGGATAATTTCCGCCAGGGTGGTCAGGTCCGAATCGCCATCGGGCAGGGCAGTTGCAGGGATGGGCGGCGCGGCTATGCCGGTGGCGGGAGTCACAATCACATCCACCGATTCGAAGGCCTGCCTGAAATGCGACATCAGGCGCGTGCGCACGCGCTGGGCTTTGACATAATCGAGCAGGCTGAACGCGCGCGCCAGGGTCAGGTTGATGCGCACATCCAGCCCGTGTTTGCTGTGATGCTCGGCGTGGTACCTGTCCATGGCTTGCGCCATTTCGCCGCCAATGGTAATCAGATGCGCCACGCGCCCGGCGTCCAGGTCGGGAATGACCGTCTCGCGGATTTGCGCGCCCAGCGCCTCGAACTGTCCGAGCAGGGACTCGCAGGCGGACACCACTTCGGCGCTGGCGTGCCGGAACCAGGGCCAGAACACGCCGATGCGCAACCCTTTGATGCCGGTATTGTCCCAGCCTGACAGGGTGGGACGGGGTTGGTGCATCGAATTGGCGTCTTTGGGGTCGGGGCCAGCGATAAGCGCGTAGCCAAGCGCGGCATCGGCTGCGCTGGCGGCTATCGGGCCGATGTGGGCAACGCTCCAGTCGAGTGGGACTGCGCCAAATTCGCTGACGCGCCCGAAGGTGGGTTTCAGCCCGACCAGTCCGCAAAACGCAGACGGGATGCGAATCGAGCCGCCCCCGTCGGCGCCGATGGCGATGGGGCATAATCCCGCCGCGACTGCCGCCGCCGAGCCGCTCGAACTTCCGCCGGTGTAATGGGCCGGGTTGTAGGGGTTGCGCGCCGTGCCGTGATGCGGATTCAGCCCCGTCACGCCGATGCCAATCTCGTGCATGTTGGTTTTGCCAACCAGTAGCGCGCCTGCGCTGCGCAAACGTGCCGCCACTGTCGAGTCTTCGGCGGCAGGAGATTTTCCCAAAAAGGCCGTCCCAACTGTGGTGGGGTAGGGGGTCATGTCGATTTCGTCCTTGACGGCCACTGGCACACCATCCAGCGGGCCGAGGGCGCGGCCTTCCCGGTAGCGTTGCGCCGATTCCCGCGCCAGGCGCAGGACTTCCTCCGCCCGGACGCTGATGATAGCCCGCAAGGGTAGGTTGTCCGCATTGCTGGCCTCGATGGCCTCCAGCGCATTCTGGGCGACATCCTGCGGCGAGGCTGCGCCGCTGCGATAGGCTTCCGTATAGTCCCATGTGCTGGCGAAACGAAATCCCGGCCCTTGGGGTGATTGCGCGGGCCATTCGGATTCGGGAACGCCTGCCGAATCTTCAGCTGGCGCGTCTGTGTAGTGAATCGGGAAGTTGGTTGGTACTTCGTCGAAGTGCTGTTGCCGCAATTTGGCGATGCCTGCGCTTTGCAAAAGGCCGGGGATAAGCGCGTGCCCCAGCGGCCCTTCCAGTACGGCGACAAATGCCTTGAGCGCCGCGCCGGATAGATACGGCAATTTGACAGATTTCAGGTCATAAGCATCGTTTGCGTCCATTAAAGTCTCCCGGGTTTCACGCGCAATGGAATAGGAAATTTGTTTAGTTTACTGCATCGGCTTGGTGAAAATCAAATTTAACCCAAAACTGGAAGGAGTGAAAATGCTCCTTCCAGTTTTTCTGATTCGAATTGTTACCTGATGTTTAGTGACCGCTGCCGGGTGTCACCGTCCCGTCGAAGATTTCGAGATTGGGGTCGCCTTCGACCATCAGGAAGGCGGCCAGCCCGCGTTCGAGACGTGAGAGCGCGTGGTCAACCAGGATGTAGCGCCCGGGGACATCGAGTTTGAACTCAACCATGGTTGCGCCGCCGGGCGGGACAAGGGTGGTCTGGACATCGGTCAGTGGGCTGGATGTAATGGAGGCCTGGTCGTAGACCCGGTCGAAAATTTCACCGATAACGTGGAAGGACGAGGTGAAGTTCGGCCCGCCAACCCCGAAGAAGATGCGCACGGTTTCGCCGACATTGGCGCGCAGCATGTGCTCTTCGCTGGTCAGCCCCATTGCCGCGCCATTGAAGACAAAATATTCGGGGTTTTCATTCAGCAGTTTTGTGACATCGTCGGTCAACATGCCGCTGGTTCCGTAGGGCTGGGCGGTGTAAAGTTCGCCCTGCATCACATAGAATTCGCGGTCAACCGGGGGCAGGCCGCCTTCCGGCTCGACCAGTATCAGGCCATACATGCCGTTGGCAATGTGGTGGGCAACCATCGGGGTGGCGCAGTGGTAGACATACAGGCCGGGGTTGAGCGCTTTGAAGGTGAACATGGTCTCATCGCCGGGCATGGTCTGGGTGACAACTGCGCCGCCGCCGGGGCCGGTCACGGCGTGAAAATCTACCGAGTGAGCCATCATGCTGTCGGGCAGGTTTTTGAGATGGACTTCAACTGTATCACCAGTGCGCACGCGGATGAAAGGCCCCGGAACTGTGCCGTTGAAGGTCCAGTATTTGAAGGTGGTTCCGTCGGCCAGTTTGCCGGTCAATTCAACAGTTTCCAGTTCGACGACGACTTTTTCGGGACCGCGATTGCCAACCGGGGCCGGGATGTTGGCCGGGTGCAGGATGATGTCTGCGGCGTTCGGGTCGGCTGGCCCGGCGCTGACGACCTGCTGGCTGGGGCTGGCATTCAGGTTGCCGCCGGACGCCTGCGGATTGGCAACGCCCGAACCGACAATAAACGTCCCGGCCATGCCGATTTGCCTGTGTCCCGGAATGGCGCAGTAGTAGGTGAACGAACCTTCCTTGTCGGCTACGAATTCGAGGGTCACCTGGTCGGCTCCCATAAAGTCGGCGGAATGGGCATTGAATTCGTCGATGTAAAGGTTGTGCATCGCGCCCTCGCCGCTCGACAAGTGGATTCTGACCGTATCGCCCAGTCCTGCTTTCAAGTCGGGGTTGACCTGACCGTCGATATCGCCGCCCTTGCCGACGAACACCATTTTCCCGTCGCTCAAGTCACTGACCAGAGTGTATTCAACGATATTCCCGCTGGCAGTTGTCGACTCAACTGTGGTTGTCTCCGGTTTTGGTTTCGCGTTGCTGACCAGCAGGGTTCCGTACATGCCGAGTTTTTTGAAGCTGGTATCGTAATACTCAAGCGAGGTTTCTTTGTCCGGTACTGTGAATGTAACCGAAGCGGTTTCGCCCTGCTTTTTAATCTTTCCTGAGTTGGCATTCAAATCGCTGAAGGCGATATCGTGAGTTCCCCATCCGCTGTTTACCAGGTAAACGGTCATGCGCTCGCCGGGTTTGGCATGCAGGGTCGGGTTGGTGACCCCATTGATGTCGCCATTGACGCCGACGAAGACGAACTTTCCATCGCGCATATCGGTGGTTAAAACATATTCGAGTGTCACCGGGGTATCTGCTGCTGGCACACAACCGGCAAGAACGAAGAATAGAAGGGTGATGACCCCAAGGGTTTTATAGGTTTTCATGGATGTACTCCTTGTTGTAAGTTAGTATTCGGATAAAAATGCGCCGAATTGTCCTTATATTATCTTGCCCGGCAAAAATTGTCTTTGCGCTGGCGCAAATAAGGAGAGTTTTGGTCTGTATTAGGAGCGTTGATGGGCTGAAAGGACAAAAACTCCCGCTTGTAATAAGCGGGAGTCGGTTTGAGAGCCACCAAAGGGGGCATGTATATAGGCACACTTTTGAAGTGGAGATGAAGAAGCTTCGATAACTTTGTTCGTTATGAGATTTTTCTCTCACCGCAGAATTAACAATCCCATAATTGTGAAATCGCAGGGTTTTTTCGTCAAAGGGTTGGCAACTCTACGCCTTTGTCCGTCTTGCTTTCAAGAAATTGGTCAGCGCGCGCCAGATAGGGCAACGGTCATACACAGCGCTAAACAGGATGACACCGCCCAGCGCCAGCACGAGCAGGTTGGCATTGTTGCTCAATGCCCAGGCGACCAGCAACCCGCCCGCGCCCAGGCGGAAAATTCTCTGGCCAAGCGAAACGCCCGGCGATTCGGGGTTTTTTCCTTCAGCAAGGTCGGCGAACATGCTTCTCAGCGCGGATTCGGGCTTTGCGCCCACCGAGCGCAGGATTTCATCGCCTTTGCGGTACACAATCAGGGTCGGGATGCCGCGAATACCCAGTTCCTGCAACAATCCCTGGTTGTCGTCGGCGTTGATTTGCCACAAATCAACTTTACCAGCATATTCTTTGGATAGCTTTTCGAGAACGGGCTTAATCATTTTACATGGGCCGCACCAGGGCGCCCAAAAATCGACCACCACCGGGTGGGGGTTTTTGGCAAGTTTTTGGAGAAATGTTGCTTTATTCATAGGGGTAAAAAAACCTTTGTCCTTTTGGGTTTTTACACATCTTTTCGTAGTTCTTATGTACCTTTGATGCCCTGACCGCCAAATAGTGACAAATTGGGCTGCGTGTCACATTTCTTTTTACACCCTTCCATTATTCTTTACACAATCTTTACGTACGCTTGCTATCCTTCAGGAAAACAAGTTCCTGGAGAATCGTATGCGTAAACCTTCAAAACCACGTTGGGGGCTGGCCCCCATATTTATTCTGCTCATCGCCCTGGCCGCCGGGGGATATTATTTCTGGGGCCTGGCGCCTCAAACCGCTGCGGCAACCGAAGCGCCCCTGCAAACTGCCCGGGTTCGCAAGGGCGATATTTCAATCCTCATCACCGGCTCCGGGAAACTGGTCGCCGCCGCGCGAGTTGAACTCGGATTCCGCACTGGCGGAACAGTGGTCGGCGTTCCGGTGCGGGTCGGGCAGACGGTTGCAGAAGGGGATACCCTGGCTGTCCTGGATGACAGCCTTGCGCGTCTGACCCTGGCCGAAAAAGAACTTGCCCTGCAATCGCTCATCTCCCCTGATGCGCTCATCAGCGCGGATATCGCGCGCATCAATGCCCAGACGAGCCTCGACAATGCCATCAGCGAACTGCAATATCTTATCAGCCCGGCGGTCTATCGCGCCGAGCAAAACCTGCTCGAAGCCCAGCGCAGCCTGGACGATAAAAAAGCCGCCAACGCCTCTGCCGATGAAATCGCTGCTGCCGAAAGCGCGCTCAGCCGCGCCGAATCGGCACTCAAAACGGCTCAGTACACCTACAATGCTGAGTATGTCCCTGTGACTTTTCTCACCAGTTACAGGGATGAAACCACCCGCGAAATCATCGAAACCATTATCCCGCCCACCGGCGACACCATCGGCCTGGCGCGCGCCAAAGTGCAGGCTGCCCAACTGAGCCTGGAGGACGCCCGCCAGTATTACACCCGCTTGAGCGGGGATACCGAACCCTGCGCCGACCTGACCACCTACGGGACCTTGACCTCCAAACTCACTTCAGCCTGTCTCGCCGTACAATCGGCCCAACTTGCGCTGGAAAATTCCCGCCTGACCGCTCCCACTAGCGGAACCGTGACCATGCTCAACGCTGCCGCTGGTCAATCGGTTGGTACTTCGCCGGTGGTGGCGATTGCCAGCGACGAGATGTTCATTCAGTTTTACCTGGAAGAAACCGACCTGGCCTTCGTCCAGAGCGAAATGCCGGTGCGGGTAGTGTTTGATGCCTACCCCGAAGAGGTCTTCGAGGGTATCGTCACCCGCGTCGACCCGGAACTGGCGCTCGTAAGCAACGTCAATTATGTCAGCGCCTGGGCAACGGTGGATTTGCCCGTTGAGAAAACCTTCTTAAGCGGTATGTCGGCGGAGGTCGAGGTCGTTTCGGGCGAAGCCCTGTCCACCTTATTGATCCCCGTCCAGGCCCTGCGCGAACTGGCTCCCGGCTCGTATGCGGTTTTTGTCCTGCAAGAAGATGGCACGCTCCAATTTACCCCGGTCACAATCGGCCTGCGCGATTTCGCCACCGTCGAAATCCTGGATGGCCTGACGGGCGGCGAGGTGGTCAGCACCGGCGTTGTGGAGACCAAATGAGCAGCCTGATTGAACTCCAAAACCTGACCAAAGTTTA
>JAGVAO010000213.1 GCA_020060235.1 Anaerolineales bacterium
TCGCTTTTGAGCAATTCGATAATATATGCCGTCTCCGACTTGACACCCGCGCCATTTGCCCCATAATTGGAGAAATCCGCAATAAAAATCCGTGTTCCGTTGTGGTAAATCCAGTGAGATTTCATAAGCCGTTTCCCAAATATTTTGAATATTTTAGCACAAATTGCGCAATATTTCACAGACAAAATGGCTTAAAACATCTATACCGCAACGCCAGGTTGTTAACATAAAGCGCACAAAAGGCCGCTTGACGCTTTAGTTAGGATGTGCTAGTATCATTTCAACCCACTACTCCCCAAAAATCACCCGTCCTTTACGCATGGAGGAGAAAATGAAATCACGCACCACCCTTAGCCTGCTCGTAATCATTGTGCTGGCATTCAGCCTGTCAGCGTGTACGAGGTCTGCGGCTGCCCCCGAGGAGACGATTGTACTCCCCGAAGCAGCCACCCCCGACATGGAAATGGTTCAAGCATTCGCCACCCAGACCGCAGTCGCCGCCGAGTTGTTTGGTGAGCCGACGCCAGAAGTCACAGATGACCCGCTTGCACTCCCTGAAATCGGCGAAACTGGCGAACCTGGCGCGGAAGGAACACCTGAAGACTCCCAGCCCGTCGAAGGACAGGCAGAAGAGCCGACGGTTGTCGTCCCACAGCCTACGGTCGAAACCGTGCGCCCGGCAAGTTACACCCTTCAAAAGGGTGAATTCCCTTACTGTATTGCGCGTCGATTCAACGTCAACCCGGCTGACCTGCTATCCCTGAACGGCCTGACCGTCGCCCAGAGCACGGCCCTGCGTCCGGGATTGGTGCTGAACATCCCGCAAACGGGTGTCTTCGGCGCCGAACGCGCCCTGCTACCGCACCCTACCCAGTACACGGTTCAGTCTGGCGATACCATTTACTCGATTGCCTGTAAATACGGCGATGTTGACCCGATTAACATCGCGGCAGTCAACGGCCTGGGCGCGCCTTACACGCTGACGGTCGGAACCGTTTTGCAAATCCCTTAGAGATACACCACCTTTACCTACGCCCGGAGAGGAAAGACTAGCGTCTTTCCTCTCTGTATTTACGGAGGCATGATGAAATTCGAACTTTTGCAGTCAGAATCTCTGTTCCAGGGCCGGGCGTTTGAAATTCGACGCGACCACCTGAAAACCCCATCGGGCCGGGTTGCCAAATACGACATCATCGAACATCACGGCTCAGTCATCCTCGTGCCCATCGATGCGGCAGGAAATGTCCACTTTGTGCGTCAGTACCGTCATGCCACCGGGGGAGAACTGCTCGAACTTCCCGCCGGGACGCTCGAACCGGGAGAAGAGCCGCTCGAATGCGCCAACCGTGAAATCCGCGAGGAAATCGGCATGGCAGCCGGCAGCATCCGCGAAATCGGTAGTTTCTACCTCGCGCCGGGATATTCAACTGAATATATGCACGTTTTCCTGGCAACCGGCTTGCAGGAAAGCCCCCTGCCGCCCGACACGGACGAGTACCTGAGCGTGCAAAAAATTCCCTTCATCAAGGCCCTTGAAATGGCCCGCAAAGGGGAAATTCCTGACGCCAAGTCGCTGGCAGCCCTGCTGCTGGCGCAACATTACCTGTAAAAAGGGGATGATTACAGGCATAACCCCTTGTGTCATCGTTTGCATGAAAACCTGCGACAAATTGTCCGAATTTATGTGACAACTCGCAGGTTTTTAATATGCAAAATATTACTATCGCAAATCATTCTGCGGGGCTAAACTTGTACAGATATTTAAATAGCCCTTATTCTCTTCTAACAAGGAGTTCCAGAAATGGCAAAACGCAAAATGATTACGATTGATGGCAACGAAGCCGCCGCTTCGATTGCCCACCGCACCAGCGAAGTCATTGCAATTTACCCGATTACCCCTTCTTCCAACATGGGTGAATTGGCTGATGAGTGGTCGGCGAAAAGCAAGAAAAATATTTGGGGAACGGTTCCGCTGGTTGTCGAAATGCAGTCCGAAGGCGGCGCGGCAGGTTCTGTGCATGGCGCGCTCCAAACCGGGGCGCTCAGTACCACCTTTACCGCCTCGCAGGGCCTGCTGTTGATGATTCCCAATATGTACAAAATTGCAGGTGAATTGACCAGCACCGTCTTCCACATTGCCGCCCGCGCCGTGGCCGCGCAGTCCCTCTCCATCTTCGGCGACCACCAGGATGTGATGGCCTGCCGCCAGACCGGCTGGGCCATGCTGGCCTCCGGTGGCGTGCAGGAAGCTCACGACCTGGCCCTGGTTGCCCATGCGGCCACGCTGAAAACACGCATTCCCTTCCTGCACTTCTTCGACGGATTCCGCACCTCGCACGAAGTCACAAAAATCGAATACCTGGAAGACGACGACGTGCGGAGCATGATTGACGACGACCTGGTGCGCGAACACCGCGCCCGCGCCCTGACCCCCGAAAAGCCCGTCTTGCGCGGCACCGCCATGAACCCGGATGTTTACTTCCAGGGCCGCGAGAGCGTCAACAAATATTACGAAGCCGTCCCGGGCGCGGTGCAGGCTGAAATGGACAAGTTCGCAAAACTGACCGGACGCCAGTACAAACTCTTCGACTATGTCGGCCACCCCGAAGCCGAGCGCGTCATTGTGCTGATGGGTTCGGGCGGCGAAACCGTCGAGGCGACGGTCAAATTCCTGGCCGAGAAGGGCGAAAAAGTTGGCGCTGTCCGCGTCCGCCTGTACCGGCCTTTCTCCATCCAGCATTTTGTGGATGCCCTGCCCGCCAGTGTCAAGGTGCTTTCGGTGCTCGACCGCACCAAGGAACCCGGCTCGGCTGGCGAACCGCTCTATTTGGACATTGTCAACGCCGTCGCCGAAAGCGAACGCAGCATCAAGGTCGTTGGTGGACGTTACGGCCTTTCGTCGAAAGAATTCACCCCGGCGATGGTCAAGGCCGTGCTCGATGAAGCCGCCAAAGACAAACCCAAGAATCACTTTACGGTCGGCATCAAGGACGATGTTTCGAACACCAGCCTGGATTACGACCCGTCGTTCTCGGTCGAGTACCCCGAAACCGTGCGCTGCCTGTTCTTCGGCCTGGGTGCGGACGGAACCGTCGGCGCGAACAAGAACTCCATCAAAATCATCGGCGAAGAGACCGACAACAACGCCCAGGGCTATTTCGTCTACGACTCGAAGAAATCCGGCTCGCTGACCATCTCGCACCTGCGTTTTGGCCCCAAGCCGCTGCAAACCCCCTACCTGATTACCCCCGGCACGGCCAACTTTGTGGCCTGCCACCAATTCAGTTTCCTCGAGCGTTTCGACATCCTGAAGTACGCCCAGCCTGGCGCGACCTTCCTGCTGAACAGCACCTTCGGGGCTGACGAAGTCTGGGACGAACTCCCGGTCGAGGTGCAGGAAGTCATCATCGAGAAGAAACTCAAGTTCTACAACATCAACGCCTACGAAGTGGCCGAAAAGACCGGCATGGGCACGCGCATCAACACCATCATGCAGACCTGCTTCTTCGCCATTTCGGGCGTACTGCCGCGCGAACAGGCGATTGCCGAAATCAAGCACGCCATCGAGAAGACCTACGGCAAACGCGGTGAAGCTGTTGTCAAACAGAACTTCGAAGCAGTCGACCAGACCCTGGCTCACCTGAGCGAGGTCAAAGTCCCGGCTGCGGTCTCGAGCCAAATCAGCCGCCGCGCTCCCGTCCCGTTTGGCGCGCCGGAATTCGTCAAGGACGTGCTCGGCCCGATTATCGCCTTCGAGGGCGACAACCTGCCGGTTTCGGCCATGCCCGTCGATGGAACCTTCCCGACCGGCACGACCCAGTGGGAAAAACGCAACATCTCGCTCGAAATCCCGGTCTGGGAACCCGACCTGTGCATCCAGTGCGGCAAATGCGTTTTCGTCTGCCCGCACGCCGTCATCCGCCACAAGGTTTACGACAAGGGCCTGCTCGAAAATGCGCCCGAAACCTTCAAGAGCATGGATTCCAAGTTCAAGGAATTCCCCGGCATGGCATATACCATCCAGGTTGCTCCTGAAGACTGCACCGGTTGTACCCTGTGCGTGGAAGCCTGCCCCGCCAAGGACAAGACCCAGGTGGGCCGCAAAGCCATCAACATGGCCGCCCAGCCTCCGCTGCGCGAGACCGAAACCAAGAACTGGGACTTCTTCCTCGACATTCCCGAAGTGGAACGCAGCGCCTTCAACCCCAACACCATCAAGAACTCGCAGCTGCTGCAACCGCTGTTCGAGTTCTCCGGCGCCTGCACCGGCTGCGGCGAGACACCCTATGTCAAACTGGTTTCGCAACTGTTCGGCGACCGCGCCATCGTTGCCAATGCGACCGGCTGCTCGTCCATCTACGGCGGCAACCTGCCGACCACACCCTGGGCGCAGAACAAAGACGGACGCGGCCCGGCCTGGTCGAACTCACTGTTCGAAGACAACGCCGAATTCGGCCTGGGCATGCGCCTAACCATCGACAAGCAAAATGAATATGCCCGCGAACTGCTGCCGCACTTCGCCCCCGAACTGGGCAGCGAACTGGTCGAAGGCCTGCTGAACGCCGACCAGAGCGACGAAAAAGGCATCCAGGAACAGCGTGAGCGCGTGGCCCTGCTCAAGCAGAAACTTTCCATGCTCAAGAACGACACCAAGGCCAAAGACCTGATTTCAATTGCCGATATGCTGGTCAAGAAGTCGGTCTGGATTATGGGCGGCGACGGCTGGGCCTACGACATTGGCTACGGCGGCCTCGACCATGTTATGGCTTCCGGGCGCAACGTCAACATCCTGGTACTCGACACCGAAGTGTACTCGAACACCGGCGGCCAGGCTTCCAAAGCCACCCCGCGCGGCGCGGTTGCCAAGTTCGCCATGGCGGGTAAGGGCATCGCCAAGAAAGACCTGGGCCTGATTGCCATGTCTTACGGTTATGTTTATGTGGCGCGCGTGGCAATGGGCGCCAGCGACCAACAGACACTGAAAGCCATCCTCGAAGCCGAAGCCTTCGACGGCCCGTCCATCGTCATCGCTTACAGCCACTGTATCGCCCACGGCATCGACATGGCCAAGGGCCTCGACCAGCAGCGTCTGGCGGTACAATCCGGCCACTGGCCGCTCTTCCGCTACAACCCCGACCTCGCCTTAACCGGCCAGAATCCGTTGCAGATTGACTCGAAAGACCCGAGTGTGCCGCTCGAACAGTATATCTACAACGAAACCCGCTATCGCATGTTGGCCCAGAGCGACGAAGAGCGCGCAGAAATGCTGCTCAAGGGCGCCCAGGCAGACATCAAGAGCCGCTGGCAGTATTACCAGCAAATGGCCGCCATGCACTACGGCAATGGTAACGGCAGTGAAGCCAAAGAAGAAAGCAAGGGAGAATAACCATGACCGACCTGACCACCACCTATCTCGGCCTGACGCTTAAAAATCCCATCGTTGCTTCGGCCTCGCCGCTCAGCAAAAAAATCGATTCGGCCAAGAAACTGGACGAAGCCGGGGTGAGCGCAATCGTGATGTACTCGCTCTTCGAGGAGCAAATCATCCACGAGAGCCTCGAACTCGACCACTTCCTGACCCGCGGCACCGACTCGTTCGCCGAAGCCCTGTCTTACCTGCCCGACAGCGGCAGTTACGCCACCGGGCCGGGCAAATACCTCGACCACGTCACCGCCGTCAAGAAAGCCGTCAGCGTGCCGGTCATCGGTTCGCTCAACGGCGTCTCGAAGGGCGGCTGGACGAAGTACGCCCGCCACATTCAGGATGCCGGCGCCGACGCCCTGGAACTGAACCTGTACTACGTCGCATCGGACCCGAACCTGACCGCCGTTGAACTGGAAGACGCCTACGCCGAACTGGTCGCCGAGGTCAAGGGCAGTATCAGCATCCCGCTGGCCGTCAAACTCAGCCCGTTCTTCACCTCCATCCCGAATGTGTGCAAGAAACTGGCCGAAGCCGGCGCCGATGGCCTGGTGCTCTTCAACCGCTTCTACCAGCCCGATTTCGACCTGGACGAGTTGGACGTCGTTCACACCCTGCACCTGAGCAACTCGACCGAACTCAACCTGCCCCTGCGCTGGATTTCCATCCTGTACGGCAAAGTTAAGGCCGACCTGGCCCTGACCAGCGGCGTACACACGGCCCAGGACGTCATCAAATCGATGATGGCCGGCGCGCAGGTGACCATGCTGGCCTCCGAACTGCTGGCCAACGGCTACAAGCGCGTACCTGAAATCTTGAGCGTGATGGAAGCCTGGATGCAGGAACGCGAGTATCTCTCGGTCAAGCAAATGCAGGGCAGCATGAGCCAGCAGGCCGTGCGCGAACCCGCCGCTTTCGAGCGCGCCAACTACATGAAGGTGCTCGGCTCCTGGCGCGACCTGCCGTAAAACCGGCAAAAACAAGCTTCACCCCAGCCTTGCGGAACAAAAACCCGCAAGGCTGTTTTTTCTTAAACAAAACTTAATCTCCTGTCCATGCGTAGTTAACATCAAGTGTGTATCATAAAGACATCATTCAAGGAGAAAACACTATGTCCTTTTTGCTGATAATGGCCCTCGCATTTTTCGTCGTGGTCGCGTTGGATTTCGTCGAAAAGAAACGCCAGTCCTCCGCCCGCTAAGACTTTTCCCTCCTCCTTCAGCCCGCCTGTTTTTTCGTAAAACAGGCGGGCGCTTTTTATTTCAAAGCCAATCCTTAACCTGTTGTTAACCAGTCCTTCCATTGCGCTTAAAACCCCGCTGATAACATTCGCTAGTATCTAATTCAAAAGGAGAAAGATAAACCTATGTTTACCAAGTTCCGTACTGTTCTTTTTGTCCTGGTCGCCTTGAGCCTCGTGCTGGCGGCCTGCGGCGGGCAGGATACTGCTGCCCCAGCCGCTCCCGCGGCGACATCCGCTCCCGCCGATGGCGGTTCATCTTCTACCGACAGCGGCAGCGCCGGCGAATCTGAAGGCGACCTGATGGCCGTCTCCTACCCAATGGCCCCCGCCCCCGACGAAGTCAGCGGCGACATCATCACCGCTGGTTCTTCGACCGTCTTCCCCGTCTCTGAGCGCATGGCCGAACTCTTCCAGCAGGAAGGTTACACCGGCAACATCACTGTCGATAGCATCGGCACCGGCGCTGGCTTTGAGCGCTTCTGCGTGGCTGGCGAAAGCGATGTTGCCAACGCTTCCCGCCCCATCAAATCCAGCGAAACCGAAGCCTGCCGCTCGATTGGCCGCGAA
>JAGVAO010000235.1 GCA_020060235.1 Anaerolineales bacterium
GCCGTTCAGCAAGCGCACGCTAATGGTCGGGATGGCCCCAACCTGCTGGCAAAATGCGATGAACTGGTCAATCTGGAAGTTTCTCATATCCACTTCGTCGGTCCAGGCTCCGCCGGGGAAACGTAAAACGGTAAACCCGGCCTGCTCGACAAGGGGCATGACATCCAGCACGACCGCGTGCATCGGGCCGTAATTGCTGCCGAACAGGTGGGGGCTGATGGGGCCGAGGTTAATAGACGGGTCAACCGTCAAAGCGTTGGGCGTGGTCGTGGGCGTTGCCGCCGGGGTCGGGACGGGAGTCGGGGTTGCCGGGCCGCAAGCGGTCAAGAAAACTGAAAACAACAGGAAAAAGGCCATAAAACGTTTCATCTTGCTCTCCTCATTTTTATTCGCGCACATAAATCGGATTGCTGAAAATCCAGCCGCGCCGCCTGCCGAGATATTTCAGGTAGGCTTCGACCCGGTACACCCCCGGCTGGTCGGTGATGTGCGAAACCGCCTCGGCGCTGCTCCACTCGCGGATAACCTTGCCATCCTTTAGCAGCCGACCATCGGCGCTTCGCGGCAGGCGCGCCTGCAAGGTCAAACTCCCCTGGGCGCTGATTTCGTCGCCCATCAGGGCAGTTTGTTCGCGGCCCTGGGCCGAAAAGCGGAATCCGCGCGCGCTGGCGGGCAAATCGTAGGCTACAAAGCAGTGCCCCGCAGCCAGGGCCTCGTACACCATGCGGGCGTCTTCATCCAGGCGGCCGGTCAGGGGCGAAGGGGTGAAGATGTGGGTATTGACCGTCTGGAAGTGCCATTCGTAAGGGAAAACCGTCCGCCGCAGCGGCCCGGCAGAAACATGGAAGGCGTGCGCATCCGAGCCGCCAATCGCCGCCACCCGCCGCCCCTCAGCCAGCAGGGAATCCCAGCGCGCCAGCAGGGCCTCGTCCGGGCCGCGCCCGATAAACTGCGGGAAAAAGGCATGGAACAGGGCATGAAGATAAGTTGGGGTATGGTTTTTGAATTCGCTCAGGCCGTTCCACAACTCGATGCCGGTATAGCCCTGCACGCCCCAATCGACCCAATCGATGGCTGTCTCCTTAATCGGGGGACAGGCCCTGTCGGTCGGGTGGGCAAGGAAAGACAACCCGCCCGCACGGCGGACATTGTCAATCAGGATTTGCGGGTCGTGGGCAAAAGTCGCCAGTTCGCGCCCGGCGTTGAAGACCAGCAAGTGATTTTTCTGCGGCTGGCGGGCCTGGTCGTGAATTTCCTCGCCGACCAGCATCAGGCAACGTTTCTTGCCGTCCCTGTGGTAGCCCTGCGCCTCCTGCACCAGGACGTTATGGTCAGTGACAATGACCACGTCCAGCCCGGCTTTGAGCGCGGCCAGGCCAATATCATGGTGAGTCCCGGAGCCATCCGAGTAGCGGGTGTGCATGTGCAGGTTGACGACCAGTTCGTTCATATCACCTCAGGTTGACGATTTATCGAAACCGCAATTATAATGGCACAGTTAAATTACTGTATGCTGTTGTCCGTATGAACAGGCAGCAGCCGGAGGCAAAGGAAAAAATGACAACATTCATTGATATTGGCTTGATTATCACGTCCATCGCCCTGATTGCGAGCGTGTTACTGCAAAGCAAAGGCGCCGGTCTGGGCGGCCTGACGGGCGCCGACAGCGGCTCTGTTTTCACCGCCCGCCGCGGCATCGAACGTGTACTCTTTCGCGTCACCATTGCGCTGAGCGTTCTGTTCTTCGTGCTCGCGCTGACGGCCCTCTTTTTGGCCCGCTAAAGATTTAGACTGACAGGATAAGAAAGGCCGCGCAACCGGTTTGGGCCGCAAGCCTGGCGGGAGCAGGGCCTTTCTTTTGCTTATGAAAAAATTACGCTGGCAAATTCTCATCATTGTTTTAACGCTGATACTTGTGGGGGTCTTGCTGGTCACACAGGAACCCGGCCAGCAAATCTTCCTGCCGCAGCCCGCCACCGGGGGCGTTTATTCTGAAGCGCTGGTCGGCTCCATCAGCCGCCTGAACCCGCTGCTTGAACAGAATAACGCGCCCGACCGGGATGTGAATCGTTTAATTTTCAGCAGCCTGATTCGCTTCGACGCGCGCGGCCTGCCCGTGCCCGACCTGGCCGATTCGTGGGGCGTCTCACAGGACGGCACCATCTACAACATTTCGCTACGCCCTAACGCCTTCTGGCATGACGGCCAACCGGTCACCAGCGACGATGTGCTTTTCACCATCGAGATGATTAAGGACGATTCGTCCTTCTTTCCGCCCGACGTGCGCGAATTGTGGAAAAATGTCGAAATCAAGCAGTTAAACGAGCGCACCCTGCAATTCCTGCTGCCCGAACCATTTGCGCCCTTCCTCGATTACCTGACCTTCGGCATCGTGCCGCGCCATATCCTGGGCGGAATTCCCGCCGGAGAAATGCCCGCCGCGCAGTTCAATCTTTCCCCGGTCGGCAGCGGGCCTTACAAATTCGAGCGACTGGTCATCGAAAACGGTCAAATCGCCGGGCTGGAACTGAGCCTGTTCGACGGCTACTACGGAAACAAGCCCTTCATCGAACAGGTCGTTTTCCGCTATTTCCCCAACACACAGAGCGCGCTGGCGGCCTACCGCGAAGGCGAGGTGCTGGCCATCAGCGAGATTTCGCTCGATTCGCTCAACCAGGCCCTCGCCAGCCCGTCCATGTCCATTTACACAGGCCGCCTGCCCGAAATGAGCATGGTGCTCTTCAACCTGAACAACCCCGAGAAGCCCTTCTTCCAGGATGAAAACCTGCGCCGCGCCCTGCTGATGGGACTAAACCGCCAGCGCATCATCGACCGCCTGCTGCTTGGGCAGGGCATTGTGGCCGATGGGCCGATTTTCCCCGGCACCTGGGCTTATTACGAAGACATCGAACGGGTCGTATACGACCCCGAAGCGGCCACCAACCTGCTCAAGGCAAACGGCTTCTCCATCCCGTCCGAAGGCGGCTCGGTGCGCGCCGACCCGGACGGCAACCCGCTTTCGTTCACCCTGCTGCACCCCGACGACGCCCAGCACAGCGCCATCGCCCAGTTCATTTTTGAAAACTGGTCGCAACTGGGTATCGAGGTCACGCTGGAAGCCATGCCCTACGAGCAACTGGTCAACGAGCGGCTGGCAGCCCGCAACTACGATGCCGCCCTGGTCGATATGAACCTGGCGCGCACCCCCGACCCCGACCCGTATCCGTTCTGGCACCAATCCGAGGCGACGGGCGGACAAAACTATGCGCAATGGGACAACCGCACCGCCAGCGAATTCCTCGAACAGGCGCGCATCAACACCGACTACAGCGTGCGCACCCGCCTGTATCGCAACTTCCAGGTGGTTTTTGCCAGGGAACTGCCCGCCCTGCCGCTGTTCTACCCGGTCTACTCTTATGCGGTCGACCAGCAGGTGCTCGGCGTGCAAATGCCGCCGCTCTTCGACACCAGCGACCGCTTCCAGACATTTGCGCGCTGGTACCTGGTGACAAGGCGCGCGCCAGAAGCCACAATCGAAATCCAGGAATAAATGTGGATGGGCAGCCGGTCTCCAAAACCTATACAAATCTGTACATGACAGAAAACTGTTTGGTTCCTGCTTCCACGAGCGTTGCCTGAACCCAGGTCTTACATGCTCTTCACAGGCGTAACTTCCGGCGGACCTCGCCGTAGCCCCCAGCATGGGAGTAGTTTGTTTCAAGAATACAACAATTGCTCCAAGGTGATGGCCGCGTTCAAATCGCGGTCCATCACCTGGCCGCAGTACTCACAGGAATACACCCGCTCGGCCAGACTGATCGATTTCTCATGCCCGCACTGCGAACAGCGCTTGGTTGAAGGAAAAAATCGGTCAGCCAACAACACTTCACAGCCGTACCACTGGCCTTTGTACGCCAACTGCCGCCGGAACTCGTACAGGCCCACATCCGCAATCGCCTGCGCAAGGTGATGGTTCTTCATCATCCCGCTCACATTCAGGTTCTCCAACACAATCGCTGACTTGGTTTTCGCCAGAAATGTGGTTGCCTGATGCAAAGCGTCCTTGCGGAGATTGGCAACACGGAAATGTGCCCTTGCCAGTTGCCTGACCGCCTTGTGGCGATTGGCGCTGCCCTTTTGTCGCCGCGAAACAACCCGCTGCAGGCGTTTTAGTTTGATCAGACTGCGTTTCAAGGCGCGCGGATTCTCGAAGTAGGTGCCGTCACTGACTTGAGCCATGCGATTGATGCCCAGATCCACTCCGGCAACAGGCTTTGCTTCCATGACCGGGTCAGGCACTTCCATCTCGACCTGGAGTGAGACAAACCAGCGTCCGGCTTTTTCACTGACCGTCGCGCTCAAGAGGTGCACGCCGCTGGTGGGAAGGTAGCCGCATTCTTTCAGGCGCAGCAATCCCAAACGCGGCAGTTGGACAGCCTTCTCAAA
>JAGVAO010000080.1 GCA_020060235.1 Anaerolineales bacterium
GACTGTCGGTCAAATCTGTTGGGTATAGTTGTTTGGTCTGCATAACCGCCAACTATCCCGGCTTTTTGTTCGACAGTCAAACCTTTTTAAACAGTTTCTTAGGCTTGCTTTTCAAACGGATACAGCAATTCAAACGTGAAGGCCCCGCGGGTTCAGGGAATGGCAGGAAGAAATTCGCAAACCTGCGGGGCCAGGACCACCCTGATTGGAAACGAGGTTGCCATGAAAAAACATTTCTACATCCTGCTGCTTGTTTTGCTCATCAGCATATCGGCTTGCGCCCCGATTGCCAGTAACCATACCGGCGTGAACAAGGTTGATAATAGTACACCACTGCCGCCGACAACAATACCCGTCCTGGAGTTGCCGGCAGCGACACCGACAGCATCCCCCACTGTCCTTTCGCCAAAACCGGAAGCAACGGTCTTTCAGAAGATGATTAAAAAATGTCTCAAGGTCGAATGGCAAATCCCGGACGACCTGGCGCTTTCCGGCGTTTGGGTTATCAATCCGGGGTTTCCAAAGCTGAAAAACTTGGATGACCAGATGTTTTATGGCGTCCCGCTTAAGGGTGGTGGATCACTCCGGGCATACCGGGGCAACCTGGCCATTTCACCCAGCGGCCAACATATGGCTTACATTGATAGTTACTTGAGTGGCTACCCCACACGCACAGAGAAGCGGGTACTGCGTGTTATCCGTTCTTCCGGCCATTCATTGGATATGAGTTATTGGCCGGAAGAATGGCAGTCGGTTTTCGGTTGGGTTGACGACCAAAACGTTTACCTCTACACCAGCAGAAATGAAATCGTTATCTTGAATCCGCTGACCGGAGTTTGGCGTATTTTCGAGCAACCAGAATGGATGGAAAAGCCTGATGATTATTCTTACGGTTATTGGAGGTCGCCCAACCTCAGCCCAAATTTGGAGTGGGCGCTTGACAGGTCAGAGAAGGGAAAAATAGCAATTAGAAATGTTCAAACAGGCGAGACCGTTTGGGAAAAGAATGCTGACCCCTGGACGGAATGGAAATGGTCGTCCGACAATACAACAACGGCAATTGCTTCGGAAGAAACAATCTACGTGGTGGTAAATGGTCAACAAACCGCAGAATTTGATCTGGATGCACTGGGATACTCGCGTCCTTATAACGTTGCCCTGTCTTTTGATGGGCAAAAATTGGCATTCGGCACATCTACCGGCGGAGGCTATGATCGCCAGCTAACCATTATTGATATTGCCGAGCACAAACTTATCAGGTTGTGTGATGGGAACTATCGCAGCGCCTGGGACGGCCCCATTTGGTCGCCAGACGGCCGTTTTCTTCTCCAAAAAGTCCATCATAATTCACGCTACGAAACCTTCGATGTCCTGGTGGACACACAAACACTGCGCGCCTATTTTTCCGAGTCCGGCTATTACGAAGGTCCAATTGCCTGGCTGGCAAAACCATAAGCACAAGCGGGACCAACACCCGTTCCAATCAAAATATTGTTTGTGGGTCAGGGCGGCCCGGAACTACCCGCCCTGGCCCACAAACAATTTGCACCCAAGATGAACTCTCTATGTCTTGGAGAAAAATGGCGTCATAGAATTGCTCACCAGCAAAATTTGCTAACCCAAAACACACCACATCAAACTCTTCGACATACTGTTAGGAGCAATCGAGTAATGAAAGAAAAAGACCAACAACACTTATTCTTCGAAACCAATCACCAACATGTCCATGCGTTTTTTCAAGACCTGGGACTGGCTCTAAACCGGATTACAGAGTTAGGCTTGCGCGACAATTCTGCATTCTGCCGTATCAAGTCTGTGCCATTATTGCCAGCGCCAGTGGAAGATATGGCGGAATCAGACCACGAGTAATGGCCCGAAGAAAGAGTTGCAACTGTTTGAAGAATACGCCCAATATTGGTGCAATATTTTCATGTCCGTCACAAAACCAACAACTTGCTGCGATGAAATTACAGAAGGCAGGAATATCAAGAGACTACGAAGGATACAACTTTATGAATACAGAGCCGCATTCTCGCTACAAAAATGTTACCCCGGAGGTGGTGTTTGAAAAGTTGTCTGAATTTTCAAGAACAAACCCGGCTCCATCCACCAAACGAGCAGTGATTTATATTCGTAAGTCACGCATGATTAAAGACGAAACGGCCTATTCGCCAAAAGAGCAGGAACGCGCATGCCGTGAGTTTGCAGCAAGCCAAGGGCTGGAAATAGTTGAAATTATCCAAGATCTCGATCGCTCTGGGCGTAATTCTGATCGCGAAGGTTTCCAGCGTCTGTTGCGCATGATTAAATCCAGCGATGTTGACTATGTATTGGTGCAATACCTTGACCGTGAGTTTCGCAATGGCATCAGCTTCATTCAGTTTTATGATTTCATTCAAAATTATGGCGTCCAGTTTCTTTCAGTCAACGAAAAACTGGATACGCGTTCATTTACCGGGCGTTTCATGTTATTCGTGTTGGCAGTCGCTGCAGAACTTCCGGTTTGGGCTGCGTCCGAGCGTGTGCGAAAAGCCAAACAAGAACGACGCAGACAAGGCTTGCACAACGGAGGCTATCGTCTAGGATATTGCAATGGATTATGTTCCACCTGCACCGATCCAAACGGCGCTGGTTACTGCCCCCTGTTTGGCAACCCAGACCGCCCCGAAAGCCAGCGCGGTCGTATCCAAGTGCCACATCCAATTGAACAACATGCTGTGCGTCTGATTGCTCATGAATACGAAGCAGGCAAGAGCAGCCGCGAAATTGCATCCTGCATCAATAATACACATTTCACCCTTCCTGACAGCAATCTGGTAGTCAAATTCCGGACAAAAGGTGTACCAGGTTCGTATCCGCCAGGGGAGTTTAGTTCGTCGTCAATTCTGGATATTGTTCGCAATCCTTTTTATGCTGGCTATGTCTCGCACCATCCTACCCCAGACTTGAACATGAACGACAATATTGAAAACCCCAAATCTGTTCGCGTAAGCATAAAAAATCGACGTACGCCTGAAGAAATTTACCTGGGGAAGCACCAGGCCTTGATATCGGTTGAATTGTGGCAGAAAAATCTAATGATTATCAACGCGAAGGGTAACCGGGTGCCTAGCGGCCCAGCCAGGGAGAAAAAGCGTACTTATCTCTTGGCAGGAATTGGACGTTGCGCCGAGTGCAAGGACAGTGCTGCGCCTGGGCATGCCATTCACCTGCGTGGAACACCAAACGGCTCAAACAAGCGAATCTATCGATGCGCCAACGCTGTTAGCAAAAGTATTGATTCGGCTCCAGCTAGTGATTTGCAGGCCCTGGGGATGAGTGGTCAGCCTGACCTGATAATGCCAGGCAAGGTTATTCGCCATCGCGGTAACCTGCCTGCGAAAATGCTTGAGAATCAGGTGCATGCATTGGTCAAAAGAATTAATCTTCCCCCAGAATGGAATGAATGTATTCTGGCGTATGCTGCCAGCGAAGACGGTCCATCAGAATATCAACGCAATCGCTATAATTTGCTGCGCGAGTTGGAACGCTATAAAGAGCTTTATAAGCAGGGCTTACTGGATATGACTGGATTGAAAACCGCCCAGGAGCGGATTGCCCGTGAACTCAGTTTACTCGACCCGCGAGTTGACTCACGGTTGAAAACGCTTATCCCTCTGCTTGCTGATTTCCCAGCCCTATGGGAGCAAATGACGCCTGATGAACAACACAGCTTACTCAAGCGCATGTTTGAAAGTTTGTATTTTGACGGAAATGGCAACCTGGTTGATGCACGCGCTTACACACCGTTTGACCAATTGATGGGGTTGATTTAGCGATATTGGCGAGATATTTTATCTCGCCAATATTTTTTTACGGTGCGCCCTACAAATAAAAAACAGGGCTCTGTGGAAGGCCTTGGTCTGATCGACTGCTCTTCCGACGGCAGCGCGTCCAACGCTACGATCCCGATTGGCGCAGGCTATCAAGTTCCCATCTCGGAAGCCGTTCGTCGGGGCGCGGAGACTGCAACCGCAGCCGTGGGGTTGATCACCAGCGCGGCTCAGGCCGATGAGATTCTTTGCAATGGCCAGGCGGATATTGTATTATTGGGTAGGGAGATGCTACGCAATCCTTATTGGGCACTGCAAGCAGCCCAGACACTCAAACAACCTGCGCCAATCCCCATACAATACTGCACGACTTTTAAAATATGCTGGAGGAATAAACCATGAAGCTTACCGGAAAAACAATTGCCATCCTCGTTGCCGAAGGGGTTGAAGATCTGGAATACTATGTGCCCCTGATGCGGCTGCAGGAGGAAGGCGCAACCGTGCTCAGCTCCGGGCTGGAGCTAAAACCCGTCAAAGGCAAAAACGGGCTGACTATCATCCCCGATGCCACCATCGAATCCCTGATATCAGATGACTTGGCAGCGCTAATCATCCCCGGTGGTTGGGCACCGGACAAACTGCGCCGTTACCCCGCTGTCACAAACCTTGTCCGGCAAATGAACGATGCCAACAAGCTGCTCGGCATCATCTGCCACGGCGGGTTGGTCGCCATTTCAGCCGGGATCGTCAAAGGCCACCGCGCCACCGGTTCGCTTGGCATCAAGGATGATCTGGTCAATGCGGGCGCTACCTGGGTCGACCAACCCGCTTTTCGCGACGGCAACCAAGTCTGGGGGCGGGTTGTAGCGGATATCCCTGATTTTTGCAGGGAGCTTATGGCGGCTTTGGTGTCATAAAAAACACGCAAGCCGCAAAAGCGGGGTAATCAGAGATAAGTTGTATTTAGGGACTGATACTGCCTTTGCAGAGCGCAGCCCCTCGCATAATCAGAAAGTGCGGATAAGAGCGTATCCGAACTTGGACAAATCACCTTTTTTGCAAGCTTTGAAGCCAATAAAATAAAAAAAACAACAGCGTCACATTTCTCAATGCGACGCTATTTGTCAGTTTAAGGCAAAATAACCGGGTATGGCCAGGCTAATTTGATTCGAAATGTTTGCTGAGTAATAATTTGATGGCCTCAGATACCTGGCGGCGGACCCCAGCATCTTCGATTTTTGCAATCTCGATGGCTACTTCTACTGCTTCGGGTGGTAGGCTCTCGGCGCTGAGTGTCTTAACCTTGAAGATATCCAAGGCCGGGTAACCTACCAACGTGATGAATTCGTTCGGGTCAACTTTGAAATGTTGGGCCAGTAACACACACGATGTAACTGTCGGGCGGACTCCGTCCAGTATTCGACGAATGGCCTGCTCATCCAATCCAGAACGAAGTGAAGCTTGTCGATAACTCTCGTTGTGGACTTCCATCAATTCATGTACACGTGCAATGAAGGGCTGAGGGTCAAACTTTTTCTTGCGGCCTTGCCTGAAAACTTTTGCGATTTCACTTGGTGACATAGGATACCCTAATCAATGTGGGCTGATTTACTGTCATATTATACCTACAGAAAGGAACCTCATCATGAATCCACTCATTCCCAAGATATTGCCCTTGCGGGCAGTCGGTTACCGGCGAGTCTCGATGCGCGACCAGTTGGATGGTCATAGCCTGGATGCCCAAGAAGACAATATTCAACGTTATGTCCGCGAACAAGGCTGGCAGCTGCAAAAAATATACATCGACGCCGGCATTTCAGCCAAACAGGGAAGTCATCGACCTGCTTTTGAGCAATTGATGAAAGATGCCTCCTGTAAACAATTCGATGTTGTTGTAGTTGATAAGATCGATCGCTTTTACCGCCACCTGAGCGGCCTGCTGTCCAGCTTGGATGCTCTTAACGAACACGGTGTATCCTTTGCCTCCGTGCAAGAAAAACTGGATTTCACCAGCCCCTGGGGAAAACTGATGCTGACTGTGCTTGGCATGTTGGCTGAAATCTACATAGACAACCTGCGCCAGGAAACCCGTAAAGGAAAAATCCAGCGTGCCCGCAAAGGCCTATGGTTGGGCGGCATTCCCTTTGGATATTGTAGCGGTCAGTGTTCGAACTGTAACGATCAAAATGGTAAAGGCTACTGTCCCAACTATGGTGGACCGGATCAAGGAGATGGTAAAGTCATCATCCCGCATCCACTGGAAAGCCAGGTTGTACGCCAAGTCTTCGACTGGTACATCACTGGTGAATGGAATCATCTGACAATTGCGACAGCTTTAAACGAGATGATGCTCACTCGTCCTGACGGCTCCGAGGTCCAGGCTCGCCAAAAGGGGCGTGGATACGAAAATGGCGCCTGTCCCTTTACCCGTGATGTTGTTCGCGATATGCTCAAGCGACTTGCCTATACAGGCAAACTTCCCTATCAGGGTGTCGACGCTAATGGCCGCCATCGAAAACGTGAGGCGCCTGGCGAAATTCTAACTGGTGCACATGATGCCATCATCGATGTGGAAACCTTCAACAAAGCCCAGGAAATAAGGAAACTGAGAAATCGGGTTTCAAGCAATGTGAACAATCCTGTACAAATATTTCCTCTCACTGGTATCTTATACTGCGCTTGCTGCGGTAGGAGGATGCGCGGCGTCTCAAAAGAACAACGCAGAAACAATTACTATCAATGCTCCAGTAGCCTGGATGGTACTGCGAAGTGTTCACAAAAACTGGTGCGAGCACAAAATGTTGAACAACAGGTGATAAAATGGCTTAAGCAGGTCGTGAAAGGCTTTGCTCCCAACGATACACTATTGGCTGCTAATAGCGGTGAACACGAACAACGCCACCAGCGCGCGCAAAATCTCTATCTGGCAGGTGAAATATCGGAAGAGATTTACCTAGTAGAGAAAGAAAGATGGGAGCAAATTGAAAGGCTCTTGCTTTTGCCTGAAACACATGCTAAAATCAAATTCATAAACGAAATTGCCCCACAAATTGAACGATGGGACAATTTGGAGCAACTTAACAAAAAAAGATTGCTTCGAATGGCGCTCGAAGCAATCTTCATACACGGGAACGCATTAGCAGGAATCACACCAACTAGTACGTTTTTGCCTCTTGTGTGGCAAGTTCCGTGTCTCAGCGGGGAGGGCGGGATTCGAACCCGCGGCGGAGTTTAACGCCCCGCACTCACTTAGCAGGCGAGCCCATTCAGCCACTCTGGCACCTCCCCAAGTTATGAAGTTGTAAAACTGCGTTTCAGGTCGAACCCCTGGCGAACTTTCTACCCGAAACTCCCAGCGGAGGGAGTGGGATTCGAACCCACGTAGGTGTTACCCTAACCCATTTTCAAGACGGGCGCTTTCAGCCGCTCAGCCATCCCTCCGAGCGGGACGATTTTACCACAATCTTTCCCAATAGCAACCGCAAAATTTCACCGGGGCGGGTATAATCGCTGCGCGATGGAAAAACTCAGTCACGAAGCCTTGCGGCTTTTCAACGTCCAATTAACCCAGCGTCAGGTGGGAATGTTCGCTGTTTACGAGCAGCAACTGCTCGAATGGAATTCCAGGTTCAACCTGACTGCTATTCGGGATGTGGAAGGAATCAGGGCCAAGCATTTCCTCGATTCCTTGTCCTGTACCCTGGCTTGGAAAGACCAGCATCCACCGCGCAGGCTGGTGGATGTGGGAACCGGGGCGGGCTTTCCCGGCCTGGCCCTTAAAATCCTGTACCCCGGCATGAAATTGACCCTGGTGGAGTCGGTCGGCAAGAAGGCTAACTTTTGCAGGCACATGGTCGAAATGCTGGGCCTGGAAGGGGTCGAGGTATTAACCTCCCGCGCCGAAGATATTGGTCGTCTGTCGGGCCATCGCGAAAAATACGATTGGGCAGTGGCCCGGGCCGTTGCCAGCCTGCCTGTCCTGAGCGAATACCTGCTTCCGCTGGTGCAGGTCGGCGGGGTCATGCTGGCCCAAAAAGGGGAAAGCGGCCCGGCGGAAGCGCACACTGCTGAAAGGTCGCTCAAAATTTTGGGTGGGAATTTGCGCCAGTTGTTTCACGTCACCCTGCCGGGGGTCGTGGAAGAACGCTACCTGGTGATTGTGGACAAAATAGCGGCGACCCCGCCCGCATATCCGCGCAAGGCCGGAATCCCCGCTAAAAACCCGTTGTAGAAAGAGCGGGGATTGATAAAATCCCGCCCCGCAAGGCCTATTTTTTCAGGATGTACTTGGGGCGGTGTTTCACTTCCTGGAAGATGTAGCCGACATAGACCCCGATGAACCCCAACAAAATCATGATAAATCCGCTGGCGATAAGCATCACGGCCATCAGCGAACTCCAGCCGGGCACGATGCGGTCATATTGCCCTGTCAGCCAGAGTGTGATGACGTAGAGTATCTCGGCGGCGGCCAGGAGCAGGAAAAGCCCGCCCGCGCTCAACCCGATGTAAAGCGGCATGAGCGAGAAAGAGAAAACGGCATCCGAAGCCAAGCGCAGCATTTTTACCAGCGAGTATTTTGATTTTCCGGCTGTACGCTTTTCTTCATGGTAGGGCAGTACCACGCTTTTGAAACCAATCCAGGCGACCATGCCGCGCAGGAAGCGGTGATACTCCGGCATTGATTTGAGCGCCTCGAGCGCCTGGCGCGACATGGCGCGAAAATCGGCGGCCCCCGGCTGGATTTTTGTCCCACTGACGCGATTAATCAGCGCGTAAAACGCGCCGGACGTGACCCGCTTGAACGAAAAACCGCCATCATCCTCGATGCGCTGGGCTTGCACGATGTCGTATCCCTGGCGAACCAGTTCTATCATTTCGGGAATCATCGCTGCGGGGTGCTGCCCGTCGCCGTCGAGAGAGATGACGATGTCCCCCTCGGCATGGTCCAGCCCGGCGGTCAGGGCCGCCTGGTGGCCGAAATTCCGGCTCAGGGTCAGGACGCGCACCCGTTTGTCCTGTGCGGCGAGGGCAGCCAGCGAGGCATCCGTTCCGTCGGCAGAACCGTCGTCCACATAATTAATCTGGAACTCAAAAGGCAGGTCATCAAGCACCGCCGCGATTTTTGCATGGGTGGTTTCGATGACCCCGGCTTCGTTGAAAACGGGGATGACGAGAGCAATAGTTGTGTTCATGGGTTCACCGGGCAAATTTGTAACACTTGCCGCATTTCCTGTATGGTCTCAGGGGGGAGACCAGGGGTACGATTCCAAATTGCGCATAAGTTTGGTCTGAGCAACGGCATTGATACAGCCACTTGCTGAGTCAATGTCTGAGCATCTTTTATTCGCCCCGTGCGGGCGTATGCTTCAACAAAAGGAAGATATTCGTAGGGGGCATCGGGAAGTAAAGGAATGGCAAATGCCTCGTCGCCGAGGCGGGCGACTTGCTCCCAATCGCCTTGCTGGCGGGCCAGGTCGGCTTTAAGGTAAGTGTAACACCAACCGTGCGCCGGCTCCGGGCCAAGAAAATCAGGAACAATTGCCGGGAAAGCGCCGCTTGTTGCTAGCGCCGGGTTGGAGAGGGGGGCAGCCTGGAGGGTTGGGTCAGGAATAAAGGGGAGTTTTGGTGCTGAAAGGTTTGCGGTATTTGTCAGATTGGGTAGGCTGAGTAAAATATCATCATATTGCGGATTAAAAATGCGGAGGCAGGCTGGAGGCGCAAAATGTGTCACTAGAATAGGGCTTGATTCATCTGAGACTGACTTTTGAATTTCCAGAAAATTGCCCGGCCAACGCGCTGATATAAATGAGTAGGAAGAAAAGTTTGGCAGTGCAGTATTGGCTGGAATATACATCCAATTGAGAAGAGCGGTCAGGGCTTCGTCATCATTGTAATGGAAGGTATCAGTGTCTTCGGATACAACCACTGTGCCATTTAGTAGATTGGGAGCGCGCCAGGCCAATTGCCAGGCAAAATTTCTCTGAATCTTCCAGTCGTCTCTATATTGCTCAAGGACCTGAACCTGGTATCCAGCCGCAAAAGCAATTATCAACCCTGCTGCCATTGCACGCTGGCCTTCATTACGAATTAACCAGAGCAAGCCAGCCAGGAACAATCCTACCAGCGGCATATAGGCAAGTGTGAAACGGTCTTCGGGGAAAGTGATTTGGATACTCAGGCCGGCGGCTAAAAATGGCAATCCTGCGAGAAGCATTCCGCCCAGGCCTGTCAGCACCCAATCAAGCGGCAAAGAGTCGGAATATTGAAGACGCGGCAAAATAAATAAAATTCCAAAAAATGAAAATATAATTACCAAAAAATAAATCAGATTTAACAACAGCCCCCACTCGCTGAAGCGCGGCAGATTAATTATCTGGAGCCATGCGTCCCAGTTGACCTGCTTAAGCGCATCGAGTATCGAAGCAGTGAGATTTGCCAGGGTCTCAAGCGGAGACTGTTCAAGTCGGGAAAGAACGACAGGTGAATAAAGGGATTTTCCAAACAGGAAAAGTCTCCAATACACATACACCGCTAGCACCAGGGCATACGGCAGTTCGAACAAAACCGTCTTTTTGAGCCGCTCCCTCCAGGTGGGGGTGAAGCGGGAAAAAACCAGGAGCAGAAGCAGCGGGCGCATCAGTTCCAGCCCGACGAGGTACTCCATTGAAACAAGGTGCAAGCCTGAAAGCGTCAAAGAAGTAAAAAATAAACCCCAACCCATCTTCTCTTTTTGGATTGATTGGGTCATTAAGCCTAGAGAGAGAAAAAAAACAGCCTCGAAAACCCAAAAGAAATAATAGGTCATGGCTAGCGGCTGTTGGCTATAACCAGGGTACACCAGCATTATCGAAGATGCAAAAAAACCTTCGCCTCGCCGTTCCGGCCAAAGTGAACATAACAGCCACCAGAACGAAACTGCTGCCAGCCATCGTGTAAGCAGGCTGAACACTTGCCAGGAAAGCGGGTTGACTCCCAGTAACAACGTGAGAGGCGTTTCCATCCATCCGCGTATGGGGCTGGTGACATTGAATAATTCGATTAATCCCTGCGCGCCGACGTGTGTGCGTATCCATGCAAAGACCCAATCGTCCCAATAAAAACCTAGATGCGGCAAAAACGGGCCATAAACGACGGCCGTCAGCGCCAATAAAGCCAGAGGGGAGGCCCAGGAGGGGAGTTTGCTGTAAGTGGGGATGCGCATTTGTTTTTGCGAAATAATATCTTGCGCCATAATTTACCGTTTGGCGTAATTTTTTTCCAACCAGGCAGTGTACCCTTCGTCGCCCAGTACCGATTTGACCCAATCCTGGTTTTCAAGATACCACTCGACTGTGGCGCGCAGACCGCTTTCGATGTCGTGGCGCGGCACCCAACCGAGTTCGGCGCGGATTTTGGTGATATCCATATCGTAGCGGCGGTCGTGGCCGGGCCGGTCGGGCACGTGGGTCATCAGGCGCGTGTGCGGCGCACCGTCCGGGCGTAATTCGTCCAAAATCGAGCAAATTTCGCGCACCAGGTCGATGTTATAGGGCTGGTTGCCGCCACCCACATTGTAGGTTTCACCGACTTTCCCGTTTTTGACGACCAGGTAAATCGCTTCGCAATGGTCTTCGACATACAGCCAGTCGCGGATTTGCTTTCCGTCGCCATAAATTGGCAGCGGTTTACCCAGGGTGGCATTCAGCACCATCAGCGGGATAAGTTTTTCGGGGAACTGGAACGGCCCATAATTATTCGAGCAATTGGTGATGCTGACTGGCAGCCCGTAGGTGTGATAATAAGCGCGGACAAGGTGGTCTGATGCGGCCTTGCTGGCTGAGTAGGGGGAACGCGGGTCGTAGGGTGTGGACTCGATAAAAGCCGGGTCATTGGGAGCGAGCGACCCGAAAACTTCATCGGTGGAAACGTGGTGGAATCTACGCCCGGAGGGTTCTCCCGCCCAGGCGGCGCGGGCAGCCTCGAGCAGCGTAAATGTGCCGATGACGTTGGTCTGCACAAAAGCACCCGGCCCGTGAATCGAGCGGTCGACGTGCGATTCTGCGGCAAAGTGGATGACCGTGTCGATGGCGTGTTCCGTCATCAGGCGGCCAACCAACTCCGCGTCGCAAATATCACCTTGAATGAAGCTGTGGCGTGCAGGGTCGGGCAGGTCATGCAGATTTTCGAGCGACCCGGCGTAGGTCAGCGCATCGAGGTTATAAATCCGCGCTTCAGGTTCGGCCTTAAGCAAGTAACGAACAAAGTTTGCGCCGATAAACCCCGCGCCGCCGGTGATGAGGATGTTTTTCATCAGTTAACACTCCCTAAAACACAAATTTCTTAATCGTATCAATCACCAACTCCTGGTCAGCCGATGTCAGGTCATTATAAAACGGCAGGCGCACCAGGCGGTCGCTGACCGATTCGGTCACAGGACAGCCGCCAGGCTGGCCGCCGAAATTTAATCCCATATCCGACAGATGGAGGGGCAAATAGTGGAATACGGCGTACACGCCGCGCTCACGCAGGTGCTGGATGAAGCGTTGGCGGGTATCGAGGTCGGGTAGGAGCAGGTAGAACATGTGCCAGGCCTGTTCGACATGCGCGGGGACAAAGGGCAGGCTGACTCCGTGTTCCCGCGCCCAATCGACGAGCCCCGTCTGATACATTTCCCAAACCCGCTGACGGTGGGTCTGGATTTTCTCGCGCATTTCCAACTGCCCAAACAGGAAAGCCGCCAGCACATCGGAGGGCAGGTATGAGGAGCCGACATCGACCCAGGTGTATTTATCGACCTGCCCGCGAAAGAAGCGGCTGCGGTTGGTGCCTTTCTCGCGGATGATTTCGGCCCGCTCGATGT
This sequence comes from Anaerolineales bacterium, assembly GCA_020060235.1. GTDB lineage: Bacteria > Chloroflexota > Anaerolineae > Anaerolineales > Villigracilaceae > UBA8950. The sequence goes on from JAGVAO010000080.1 coordinate 12,652, forward strand.
ATTTTTCATCGTTGATGAGCAGCGCGCCGCCCTCGCCACACGAGAAGTTCTTGGTCTCGTGGAAACTCTGCGAGGCCATCACCCCAAACGTGCCGAGTAATTTCCCTTTATATTTGCCGAACAAACCGTGCGCATTGTCCTCGACGACTGGGACGCCGTGTCGATTGGCAATCTCCAGGATAACATCCATTTCACAGCCCACCCCGGCATAATGCACCGGGACGATGGCCTTCGTCTTGGGCGTGATGAGGGCTTCCAGTTTCGTTTCGTCCAGGTTCAATGTGTCGTGGCGGATGTCGGCAAAGACCGGTTTCGCGCCGCGCAGCACGAAGGCGTTGACGGTCGAGACAAACGTAAAATCGGGCAGGATGATTTCGTCGCCGGGCTGGATGTCGAGCAGGAGCGCCATCATTTCGAGGGCGTGGGTGCAGTTGGTGGTCAGTAGGGCTTTCGGCACGCCCAGGGCCTGCTCGAGATAGGCATGACACTTTTTGGTGAATGCGCCATCGCCCGAAATATGTCCGTTGCGAAAGGCTTCGCTGACATATTCCAGTTCGCGCCCAACCAGGACGGGATGATTGAAATCAATCGAGCGTAGGGTCATTCGCTTGTCCGGTGATGTACCCCAGCGCGTCCGGCCCGGCCATAAAAAGCAGGTCGAGAATGCTCACAAACGGGTCGTAAGGCGGGTAGAGTTGCGGATATTTGGGGTAATTGTATTCCATATATTCGAGGGAAATGCCAACCTGGGCGAATTTTTCGGGTTCGATGTAATCTTTGGCAGAAGGGCCACTGATGTAGTGCGTCGCGCTTACTTTTTGCAGGACACTAATCAGCCGGTCGGTCTTTTCGCCGGTTACGTCCAGTTCCGAAGAGCGCATGAATCGGGTGTGATGAATGCCCAATTCGCGGGTCAAGGCAATCGTGAAGTCGATGATGAAATCAGCCAGGAACTCGTCACGGCGCCGGTAGAACGCTTCCAGCAGGGGCAGGGAACGTTCAAAAAACGGAGCCTTGCGATAGTTGTGCTGTAAGGTCAGGAAGTGGTCCTTGCTCCAGTCCGAATCCCACGAAATCCGAATCTGGTTAATCGGAATCCGGTCGATTTGCGCACCCCGGCTGTGAACAGGGATGGTCAACCACTTCTTGCCGTTGGCGGTCTTAATCTGGTTGCGGTTGCGCCAGCCGCGCTTGTCGTACTGGACATCGTCGTAAAAAACGAACAGGTCGGCGCGGCGAACCTGGTCGAAAAACCCGCGCCAGGGGATGTAGGAGGGCTGCAAAATGACGACGTTCACGATTTAGCCCCGACTGGCGACAATCATCCCGGCGATGATGAGAATCATGCCGATGATTTTGGGCGCTGTAATCGCCTCGCGGAACAGGAGCGCGCTGAACGCCAGCACCAGCACGTACGAGAGCGTGGTGAACGGGTAGGCGTGACTCAAGTCAAGGGTGCGCAGGGCCAGCCACCAGAACAGCGAAGCCAGGAAGGCTGAGCCGTAACTGGCGATTATCCAGGGGTTGAGCGCCACGCGCACCATGAACCAAAAGCGCTCGGCCAGGCCTTCGGGCATGGCTTCGATAACCCCGGCCTGCCATTTGAAGACGACTTGGCCGAAGACGGTCAGCAAAATCATGATGAGAATGTAAACGTAAGCGATGACACACCTGCCTATAGACGCACCAGAATTGTCCAGTCATACAAATTGTAATCATGTAGCAGGGCCACATTGCGCGAGAAGTTGCGCTTGCAGTAATCGAAGAAATAGAGCGAATCACCGTAATACAGGTCGGGGCGCTGGGCCATGCGGTCGGCGTCGGAGTAGCTGGTCAGCATATTGAACGAGAAGCCTTTGCGGCTCAACCCGGCGATTTTGCCGAGCGTTTCAAGGATGAGCGTCTGCCAGGCCTCGCCATCGGCGGCGAATTTGATGTTAAACACGCCGCAGGCGATGGTGTAATCGGCGGGGGTCAGGTCGGCTTCGTTGGCGAAGTATTTCCAGTCCGTTCCGGCGGGTTTCTGTTGGATGGCGTGATTAATCATCGCTTCTGAAATATCGAAGCCTTGGTACTCGAACTGGTAGCCTTTTTCACGCATGTAATGGGCCAGCGCGCCGTAGCCGCAGCCATAATCTATCAGTGAAAACGGCTGTTCGACCGGCGGCAAAATCTTCATCAACTGGTCGAAGCGCACAAACTGCGATTCGGGCGAGTTGTAATCGGCGCCTTGCGGGTTGGGGCCAAGACGGTTGACTTTGTCGCTGAAAAATTTCTCGACATCGCGCAGCAAGTCGTCATTGGGCATGGGGTTTCTCCGATTGGTAGATTTGTCGAACGATGGTATACGGGCGGTGTTTGGTCTCGGTAAAAATCACCGAAAGGTAAATGGCTATCACGCCCAGGCAGAAAATGGTCAGCCCGCCCAGGAACCAGATAGACAGGGCCAGGGTGGTGAAACCGCTGGGCGGGGTCCCTACGAAAAAATAAACGTACATGATGTATAGGAAGTACAGGAACGACAACCCCAGGATAAACACCCCGGTCGCGGCGATGTAAAGCAAGGGCCGGTTGCTGAAGGCAGTAATGGCGCGAATCATCAGGGAGATTTTGCGACGCAGGCTGTAAGTGGTGGTCGGCTTGCTGTGCTTATGCACCGTCACCGGAACCTGCTCGAAGCCGGTAATCGTCCACAGCCCGCTGATGTCGAGTTCACTCTCGCGGTGCAGGAGCAGCGCGTCCACATAGCGACGGGTCATCAGGCGCGCCATCAGCAAATTGGCCGGGATTTTCTGCGAGGAAAGTGCGTTGAACATGCGGTAATACAGGTCGCCGCTCAAACGCTCGAAAAAGCCGCCCTTTCGGGTATCCTGCACGCCATAAACCACGTCGGCGCGCGGGTGCTTTTGCATTTCATTATAAAAACCCAGCACCAGTTCCGGCTCTTCTTCCAGGTCAACGTCAATCAGGAACACCAGGTCGCCAGTAGCGTGCATTAGCCCGGTCATGGCGGCTTTGTGATGACCAAAATTGCGCGAAAGGTCGACCACCTTGACGCGTGGGTCGCGTTCCGCCAGGCGCACGGCCACATCCAATGCGTCATCCGGTGAGCCGTCGTTGACAAAGATGAACTCCAGGCTGTCGGTTCTCTCGCTTTCACTCGGGATAAGAATCGAATCGCAGGCGGCGCAAGTCCGCTCGTAGAATTGCTGGATGTAAGGAGACGAATAGTAAAGTGTCGTGACGATGGAAAGTTTCATACGTTGGCCCTGGTGCGGGGCAATTTTACCCCATCCCACCCGAAAAAGACCCCCGGCTTTTAACCGGGGGTCTGGGGATGGATTTTTACAACACTACACCATGATACTCTTTCAGGATACCGAGCGTTCTCTCCACTTCGGCCTCCACCTGCTGCGGACTCCAGCCGAGGCTGGCTCCCATTATCGCGGCAATTTCCTCTACGACAGGCCTGGTCACGTTCCCCAGCCAGGCCAGGGTCGAGCGGCGGATGAGGATGTCGTCAATGCGGACTGCTTTTTCGCGCTCGACCAGAAAGCGCACCTCGCCCACCGTCCAACCGGGCAGGGACTTAGTCGGTTCGGCGCTGGTTTCTTTAATAAAACGGGCAATCTCCAGCGCGCGCGTGCCGTAGCGCTCGAACAGGTGTTTTAGAATGAGGTTGTCCAACCCGGTTTCTTCGCCGATTTTTTTGATGTACTCGATTTGCGCCAGGCTGATAGCAGGATACTCCGCCCCGCCACCGATGGGCGTCTTGAGCGTATCGGCCCGGCGGGATTTGCCCAGAAAGGCCAGCACTTTATCCGTCACCTGCTCGCCGAAGGCGCGGTAACTTGTCCACTTGCCGCCGACCAGCGACAGGACGGGGATGTTCCCGGCCTTGTCTTCCTTGATGCTGTGGTCGCGGGTGATTTGCCCGGTGGTTTTGGCCTGCATGTATTCGAGCGGGCGCACGCCGGAAAAGCGGAAAACGATATGTTCCTGGCTGACTTTAATCGCCGGGAAGACGCGCGAGACCAGGTCGATGAAATATTGCTCTTCTTCGGGGGTACAGCGCGCCTCGTCAGGGTCTTGAATCGGGAGGTCGGAGGTGCCAATGATGACCTTGTCATAGAACGGGAAAATCAGGACGATGCGGCCATCCTTGTTCTCGAAGAAGAACTCGTTCTTGCCAATGGCTTCACGCAGTTCAAGATGGTCGAGAACCAGGTGTGAGCCTTTCGTCCCACCGATATAGCGGTCGGAGACGCCAAATGTGCGGTTAATCAGGTCAACCCACGGCCCGGCGGCGTTGATGATTATCTTCGGTTGAATGTTGAAGGTTGAATGCGTGAGTTCGTCGCGCAAAGTGACCGAGTCGCCTTCTGCGCCAACAAAGGAGACATAGTTCAGGGCCTTGCCGCCGTCTTTTTCGCCATCCAGCAGCAGTTCGACGGTGTAGCGTTCCGGGCTGAGAATCTGGCCGTCGTAATAGGTGGCTGTGAACTTGATGTCCTGTGCCAGTTTGGGGTATTTCTCCAGCGATTTGGCGCGTCCCTCGAACTTGTGCGGCGGGACGGTTTTCTGGGCGCGGGTGAAGGCGTCATAGAAAATCAGGCCGACTTTGATGACCAGCGCGCCGCGCTCGGCGGGTTTGTCGAGCAGGTTCAGGAATTTGAAGGGCGCGTTCAGCAGGCCGGAGAACAACTTGAACATCGGTACAACGGTCGGGAGGGGCTTGACCAGGTGCGGGGCGTTCTCAATCATGCGGTTGCGCTCCTGCACGGCCTCGCGGACGAGACGGAATTCGCCGTTTTCGAGGTAGCGGATGCCGCCATGCGCCATGTGCGAGGAGGCCGCCGATGCGCCAGAGCAGAAATCGCCCCGGTCAATGATTAACACGTCCGCGCCGTTGAGCGCCAGGTCGCGGAAGGTGCCGACGCCGTTGATGCCCGCGCCGACGATGAGAATATCGGGAGATTGAGTTTTGATGGAGGAGAGAAGTTCGGTTCGATTCATATGGCCATTTTCTATTGGTTGTTTTTGGTTGTCAGTGTGCCAGTCGGCGCGCTTATTGTACGCCAAAGAAGTCAAAATTGGCATGGAACCATTGGGATTTCACAAATTTTCTCATCCAATCTTGACAGATTATGCTATAATCATGGAAATTCCCCGTGTCTTTGACAACCTGCTTACTCATCCCCGGTGTTGGGGCCAGTTGGATGATAAGCCTGATATTTGATGAACTCTCGAAAAACCTTCAAAACCTAACTCGTTGACAGCGTCTTGCCTGGCAGGGCGTCTTTTTCCATTCCATCTCCCCATTTCCCAAACCACATTGAGACAATCACATGAACATTCTAGAACTTGAAAACAAGCCCCTGGCGGAGCTGCGCGATATGGCCGTCAGGGATTTTGGCATTCAAAATGCCAACCGCCTGAAGAAGGAATCCCTGATTATCCGTCTTCGGCAGGAGGAAGCGGCCCGCGAAGGCCTGGAGATTCGCGGCGGCATCCTCGAAATTATGGACGAAGGCATTGGCTTCCTGCGTTCGGCCCGCTACAGCATCAGCGAGGAGGATGTCTACGTCTCGCAGGCTCAGTTGCGGCGCTACGACCTGCGCTCCGGTGACCTGATTATCGGTCACGTTCGTCCGCCGCGCGATTCGGAGCGTCACTGGGGCTTGCTCAAGGTCGAGTCCATCAACGGCGTCGAGCCGGAGGAGGCCCGCCGCCGGGTCAAGTTCGAGCACCTGACCCCCATTTTCCCCGAGCAGCGCTTCGACCTGGAAACGCGCGGCGATGTCCTCTCGACCCGCATCATCAACCTGATTGCCCCGATTGGCCGCGGCCAGCGCGGCCTGATTGTCTCGCCGCCGAAAACGGGGAAAACCACCATCCTGAAACAAATCGCCAATGCGATTTCGACCCAATATCCCGATGTACACCTGATTGTAGCCCTGATTGGGGAGCGCCCCGAAGAAGTCACCGACATGGACCGCTCGGTGGACGCCGATGTGGTTGCCTCGACCTTCGACGAGCCGGTTACGGCCCACGTCCGTGCGGCGGAAATTGCCCTCGAGCGCGCCAAAAGGCTGGTCGAAATTGGCCGCCATGTTGTCATCCTGATGGATTCGATTACCCGCCTTGCGCGCGCTTACAACCTGACGGTTAATCCCTCGGGACGCACCCTGTCCGGTGGTATGGACCCCTCGGCGCTGTACCCGCCCAAGCATTTCTTCGGGGCGGCGCGTAACATCGAAGAGGGCGGCTCTTTGACCATCATCGCCACCTGCCTGGTCGATACCGGCTCGCGCCTCGACGATGTTGTTTACGAAGAGTTTAAGGGCACCGGTAACATGGAACTGCACCTTTCGCGTAAATTGCAGGAGCGGCGCATCTTCCCGGCGGTCGATATCGAACGTTCCTCAACCCGCCGCGACGACCTGTTGCTTGGCCCCGACCTGTTGCAGCGCGCCTGGCTGATGCGGCGCATGTACATCCAGATGATTTCTTCGCCTCCCGGCGGCGCGGGCATGGACCAGGCGGTTGCCACCGAGGCGATTATCAATCGTATGGTGAAGACCCGCAACAACATGGAATTCCTCGAAACTCTTACCGATATGTAGTTTGGTATAATTTTTAGCGGTATGAAAAATTTTATTACTTCTCACGGATATGCTTTATTGAGTTGGGGGATAACCCTGCTGGTTGTTGCAGGGCTGCTCGGCTTTACCTTTTGGCATTTGCAATCGCGCCCTGTGGTGATGGTTGCACCGCCTGAAGAGGCCGCCAGCGACAATGGTTCGTCCGCAGGCAGCGAGGCGGTTGGCGTCGAGTCGATTCCCGGCCCGCTGAGTGACTATGCAATTGGGCGCAAACTGACCCTCAAGACCAGCATTCCCGAGCGGCCTCGCTACGAGGTCATCAAACGCACCGTCCAGCGCGGCGATTCGGTCTTTGGGATTTCCAACGAATTCGACATCAAGCCTGATTCTTTGCTGTGGGCCAATTACGAGACCCTCAAGGATGACCCGCACGCCCTGCGCCCCGGCATGGAGTTGAACATTCCGCCCACAGACGGGGTTTATTACCAGTGGAAGGAAGCCGACACAATCGAAAAGGTTGCCTCCGAGTTGCGCGCGACCCCTGAAGATATCATTAATTGGCCGGGTAACAACCTTGACCTGACCAACCCGCAGGTCGAAACCGGTGCCTGGCTGATGGTTCCGGGCGGCGAGCGCGAATATCAGCAATGGATTGTTCCCACCATCGCAGTGGGCCGCTCGGGCACGAGCAATGTCGGCGGCTCATCCTGCAGCATCAGCACGCCGGGTTCCGGCGGCTTCATCTGGCCGACGGCAAACCGTTTCCTTTCGGGGAACGATTACTACGCGGGCCACCTGGCGATTGATATTGCCGCCGGTGAAGGCTCGCCCGTCTATGCCGCAGACAGCGGCGTGGTGACGATGGCGACTGGCGGTTGGAATGGCGGTTATGGCAACGTCATCCAGATTAATCACGGCAACGGCTACGTCACCCTGTATGCCCACTTGAGCGCCATCAACGTTTCGGTTTGCCAGGGTGTCGGGCGTGGGCAGACAATCGGCGCGTCGGGCAACACAGGCAACAGTTTTGGCGCCCACCTGCACTTTGAAGTGCGCCTGAATGGCGGCTTTGTCAACCCCTGGTTCGTTTTACCCTAAAGAAGGAGAAAATTCCCCGCCTCGTCTCGCTGGCGGGGAATTTTTATAAGCCGATGGAATCCCAATTGCGAAAATCCCTGGCTGGACTGCCGCTTGGCGGCATTCATTTCCTGCAATCGGTTGGCTCGACCAACGACGTTGCCCTGGCCTGGGCTGCCGAGGGCGCGCCGGATTTTTCGATTGTGGTTGCAGACGAGCAAACCAGCGGGCGTGGCCGACTGGGGCGCAAGTGGTTTACCCCGCCCGGTTCGGCGCTGGCTGTGAGCCTGATATTGCGCCCTCAGACGTTCGAGGACGGCAATATGTCCCTGTTCTCAGGGTTGGGCGCTCTGGCGCTGGTAGATGCGCTCAAGGCCTTCGGGGTTGCGGCCCAAATCAAGTGGCCCAATGATGTCTTGATTTCCGGCAGGAAGGCAGCCGGGATTCTGGTCGAGACAGCCTGGATGGGCGACCGGGCCGAGAGCGTCGTCCTGGGGATGGGCGTCAACGTCTCCCCGGCTTCTGTGCCCCCCGCGGCGGAACTCAACTTCCCTGCCACCTGCATCCAGTCCGAAGGGCCGGGGAATGTCGAACGGTTTGGCCTGCTACGCGAGTGGCTGGTTTGCCTGCTCAAGTGGCGTCCGCGCCTGGGGACGGGGGAATTCCTGCAAGCCTGGGGCGAGTCGCTCGCTTTTCGCGGTGAAACCGTCCGTGTGTGGGTCGATGAAACGGAACCGATTATCGGCGTCCTCGAGGGCCTCGAAGCGGATGGCAGCCTGAAGGTGGTGGCGAACGGCGCGCAGCGCATTATCCGCTTTGGCGAAATTCACCTGCGCCCGCTGTGATATACTCGAAGAAAAACTTCACAGGTGCAATATGTTCGATGATTTAAGAAATGAAAGCCAGTCTTCGCAGTTTACAGACGATGAACTTGACAGCCTGCTCGAGCCGAAGAAAGAAAAGGAGCGCAAGCCGATAAAGTTGGGGTCGGGTGGCAAGATTTTTGGCCTGACGGCTTCGCAGCGATTTATCCTGTCGCTTTTGTTGATGCTTTCGACCTGTATGCTGGGAAGCATGTTGTTGTTGGTCACGGGCAAGGTCATTCCGTTTTAGGGTTTGGCCTGGCAGCAAAAAACCGCCTCGACGGCGGTTTTTTGCTTTTTACGGGGTGGTGATATTACGCGGGAGTTTGGCTGCGGCCAAACCAGGTGCGCCATTCGCGGTTTTCCCAGACGACCAGCAGCGGGGCGGCGATGAAGATGGAAGAGTATGTACCGCTCAACAGGCCGACCAGCAGGATGATGGCAAATTCTTGCAAGGTGACGCCGCCAAAGAGGGCCAGGGCCAGGAGCAGGAATTCTACGGTCATTAACTGGGTGTTGATGGAGCGCTGCAGGGTTTGGACAATTGAGTGGTTGACCAGGGTTTCGTAGGGCAAGCGGCGCAGGATGTTGGCGTTTTCGCGGATGCGGTCGAAGACCACGATTTTATCCTGAACCGAGAAGCCGATGACGGTCAGCAGGGCGGTAAGGAAGAGTGCGTCCATTTCCCAGCCCAGCAGGACAGAGCCAATGGCGGCTACCGAAAAGACGACGGCCACATCATGCACCATTGCCAGGATAGCCATCAGGCCGTAGCGTTCGGCGTGCTGAATGCCGCGAAATGCGAAGATGATGTAGACGATAACCGCCAGGGCGGCAACGCCGACTGCCAGGGCGGCGCGCTGGGTGACCTGCTCACCAATGGCCGGGCCAACCGAGTCGTAGCGCAGCAGGGTGGTTTCGCCGAAGCGGGCTTCCATCTGGGTAATGACCTGCTCGCGGGCGGCGTCGTCCAAAAACGAGGAGCGGATGACGAAAGCGCCAAAATCGGTGGTCTGGACGGTGACATCACGGACGTTGAGTGATTCGAACAGGGCCAGCACTTCTGCCGGGGCAGGGGATGCGTTGTCGAAGGTTACTTCAAGCAGGGTGCCGCCGGTAAAATCAATCGAAAGCGGCAGGCCGCTAAAGGCCAGGATGAGCAGGCCGGGGATGATAATTATCAGGGACAGGCCGAAAAGCCAGTAGCGTTTTCCAAGAATGTCAATCATTTTCTGGCTCCTAAATCCCGAACCATGTTTCGAGGTCTTCGGGTTGGAAGTATTTCAGCACCAACGCCAGCAGGCTGCGGGTGACAAAAATTGCGGTAAAGAGGGAGATGCCAACGCCCAGCGCCAGGGTCAGCGAGAAACCTTTGACGATGGTCGCGCCAAAGGTCGAGCCAAACCACCACAGGATGCCGGAGGTAATCAGGGTGGCGATATTCGAGTCGAGGATGGACGAGCGGGCGCGAATCCAGCCCAGGTCGATGGCCTGGATGATGGTCTTGCCGTTGCGTAATTCTTCCTTGATGCGCTCGAAAATCAGGATGTTGGCATCCAGCGCGGAACCTGTCGATAACAGGAAACCGGCGATACCGGCCAGGGTGAGCGTAACCGGAATAAACTTGAACAGCGCAAAGGCAACCAGCGCGTAGAACAGGATGGAAACAATCGCCACAAAGCCCGGCAGTCGGTAATAAATTCCCATAAAGAGCATCACAATAATCATGCCGACCAGGCCGGCAACCAGCGATTTGTTGAGTGAGTCTTCGCCCAGCGTGGGGCCGATGATGCGGGTTTCGACGATTTTCAGTGGGATGGGCAGTGAGCCGTAGCGCAGTTGAACCGCAAAGGCGTTGGCTTCTTCTGCCGTAAACTGGCCGGTGATGACACCTTCGCCGCCGTAAATGGCGCTGTCGATGCGCGGGGAGGAGATGACTTCCTTGTCCAGGGCGATGGTCAGGATTTGCCCCACGTTTGCCGCAGTGTGGTTGCCGAAAATGATGGCGCCTTCAGGGCTGAGGGTAAAGGCAATCTGGTAACTGCCCAGCGAATCGGTCACAACCTGGACGTTCGTCAAATCGCGCCCGGTCATGATAGTGCGGTAGACAACTTCCCCTTCGGCTGCTTCGGCTGCGGTTTCACCGGCCTCGGCAAAATCGGTTTTGATGATGGTGCCGGGTTGCAGGAAAACCGAGCCGGTATCGACAAACTCCAGCAAACCGGTTTGCTGGATGTTCGCCAGCACCGATTCGGCGTCTTGCAGGCCGGGGAATTCACCGACGATGCGGCGTTCACCGGCGACCTGCAACAGGTTTTCGGAAACGCCCAAGGCGTTGGTGCGGTTCTCCATAATGGAGCGGGCCACTTCCATATCCGCCACGCTGATTTCGGCGTTTTCGGGCAGGTCGGCTTCGAGCAGGACTTGCAGGCCGCCTTGCAGGTCAAGGCCGAGACGCGGGGTTACGTCGCGCTGGAGGGGGGCCAATGGGTTGAAAGGGTTGGGGATGGTGAGTGTGTTGCTGAGGCTAATCCATAAAGAAAGCGCTGTAATCAGCAGGATGAGTCCCAGGCGGGGCCATAGGTTGCGAATCATAGATTGCTACTCCGTCCATAAAAATACCAGCCAATGGCTGGCGCAAGGTGTGATTATACTCCCATTCAGGTCAAATCCCTGACTTATTTTGTTGTTTTTGCTTCCATTTTTTCGAGGTAGGCCACAGCCTGTGTTTCAACTTCGTCAGCGGTCAGCGCATCGGTCTGGATGTAAAGGTCGGCATGTTCGCGGGCGTAGGCCAGGCGGCGCTGCTGTTCGTCGTAATCGGCCTGGGTCCAGTCGAGCGGGCGGCGGCGGAGGGCAACGCCATAAGTGACATCCAGGAAAACCAGCAGGTCGGGTTTGCCTATCTTTTTCCACATGTCCTTGACAAACGAATGCTCCTGCGCGATGTGCTTGACCTGCCACCCGCGCGCTCGAAGCCGGACGCCCAGGGTGGTCTTTCCTGAAGCGCAGACTCCAACCAGACCGATAACCAGCGTTCTTTTATTGGTTGTCATGCACCAGAATGCTTATCCTCTGCGGGTTACCCAGCACGGCCAGGGTGTCGCCTTCCTGGAGGGTGCGCGCGCCGCTGGGATGTGTATCGGCATCCCCGGCGCGTTTGAGTAGTACCACGCTTAAATCGTACTTTTGCTCAATGGTCGAAACTTCAAGGCTTTGCAGCTTGGAAGATTTTCCCACCTTCAGCCTGCCCAGGCTAAAGGCTTCGCCCTCGACGGTGATGGGGCGGGTGACATCGGCCCCGGCTGCGGCTGCGGCGAAGGCCGGCGCAGCCATGCTGGTTGCGCTCAGGGCCGTAAAACCGAATTGCTCTTGTAACGATTGGGCAAAATCGTCGTCGAAAATGCGAATCACAACCCGAATCTCGGGGTTCAGGCTGCGGGCCTTGACTGCGATTTGCAGGTTCATTGAATCGTTCTGCGAGCATAACACAATTGTCCGCGCCTGGCGAATCCCTGCCGCCTCGAGGGCCGACTGGCGGGTGGCGTCGTCGTGCAAAACCGGAATGTTCATGGCCTGCACAACGGCTTTCAAATCAGCGCTCGGGTCGAGTTCGATGACCACCACCGGCTCTTCCATGGTAAACAGGTTTTGGACAACCCTGAAGCCCAAATGCCCCAATCCGACCAGGATGGTGTGATTCGAATAGGTCGAAGCGACTGCCATTTCCCACTCCTTGCTGCGCGCGCGGCGGTTGAAAAGCATCACGCCAAAATCGGCCAGGCCGGTAGCCAGCAGGCTAATTCCAATCACCGGCATGATGAAAAAGAAAACCTGCAAAGCCGGGTGGGAGGGGAAATCTCCCAATGGCTGCAGGAAGGAAAGCGTCAGGGTTGTGTAAATTGCCTCGGCCAGGCCGCCGAGCGGTTCACCGACAAACTGCGAAATCTGGAAGTACAGCCAGCCGCTGCCGAAAATTGCCAGGGTGAAATAGGTTAGCGCCTGGCGAAACTCGCGCAACAAGAGGGCTGTGTCGCGCCAGGATGCCCGCCATCTTTGCCAGAAAACCATATTGTGCCTACATTCGCAGCGGAATACGCAAACTCATCCGCCGCACCGGGTCTTCGTCGTTGTTGCGCAATACCCGCACCACCAGTACGCTGATGTCGTCTGCCGGACGGCCGTCGTCCAGGCGCACGGCCTGGGCCAGCAACGCATCGGCGACCTGCTGGGGGCCAGGGTCGCTGTCTTCCAACAATCCGCGCAGGGTAAAGCCGACGTCCATCGGGTTGCCGCGCCGCGCCCCGGCATGGACAAGCCCATCGGTGTAAACCACCACGGTCAGCCCGGCTTCGAGCGGGATTTCAGTGATGACCGGCTTGGTGTTTCGCGCCACGCCAATTGAATTACTAGGCTGGTCAAGCCGCTCGATTTCCTCGCCGCGCGCCAGGTAAACGGGCGCTTCGTTATTGCGCGCCAGCACCAGCGTTTTGGTTTGCAAATCGACCGAAACAATGTTGAGGGTAGATGAAACCCTGCCGCCTTTTTCGGCAAAAAGCGCGTCGGCGGCGGCCCTTGCGGCGGCCCCGTCGCGCACGCCCTCGGCCAGCAGGCCGATGACCTTGCGCACGACCATCATTGAGACAGCCTTTGCGCCGCGCCCCGAAGATTGCCCGTCGGCCAGCACCACCGACAGTCCGCCGCCGGGGCGCTCGATGACCTCGACTGTATCGCCGCTTTCAGAAACGGCATATTTGTTGACCTTGGCAACAGCGATTCGTACTTCCATGCAATTATTTTATCTTAATCTGTCAACATTTCAGCGCTGGTGGATTTTTCGCCTACGATGAGAAAAACCGTGCTCTGGCGGATTTCGACCCGCATCACGCTGACCCGAAACCTGCTGGTCGCAAAAAAGGCCTTGACCTGCCTTTCGACTTCTTCCGTTAAATCGCTGCCTTGGCCGGTGACGCGGAACAACCAGGCCGCCGCCCTGGCTGGTAGGCTGCTGCCGCCGGGAAGGGCAGAAATTGCCACGACCAGCCGTCCGCCGTCTTTCAGCACCCGCCAGGCCTCGGAGAGGGTTTCTGGCGCAAAAATGTATTCGCTGGGGAAGGTTGCCACCAGGCTTTCGAAACTTTCATCGGCAAATGGCATGGCCTGCGCGTAGCCGCGCGCCAAGGACGGGGAAAAGCCGTTTTGACGGAGCAGGGTGGCGGCGCGGCGGCACATTTGTCGGCTTTCGTCCAGCCCGATGGCCTGGAACCCGGCTTCGGTGAGCGCGCGCTGGAGATGCCCGGGGCCAAATCCCAGTTCGAGGACGCGAGTCCTGGCCATGTGGGGCAGGGTTGCCCGTCCCCAATCCCGCCAGCGGCCCAGCGAAACAACCCAGGCAACCAGGTCGTAAGCCCAGGACAGGCCATGATAAAGATGATGGAAGAAAAATCGCAGCGCGGCGCGAAAGATTTTCGCCATTGCTACACTTTGAATTTCTTGTGGAAGTGTTCTTCGGCTTCGCTGCTGCCGAGCATGACCAGTTCGGCCTGGGCGGGCAGCGGGGCGTTGACATCGAGATTGAAATCGGTCTCGCCGCCGTGCTGGATGGCGATGATGGTGCAGCCGGTTTGTTCGCGGATTTTTGCCTGTGCGATGCTCTGGCCGACCAGCATGGGCGGAATTTTGACCTGAATGACGTCGAGACCTTCCGAAATCATCAGCGCGTTGCTTTTGTCGAGCAGGTTGAGGATGGTGTTGGCCCCCAGGGTGGCGTAGGACATGACGAAATCGGCCCCGGCGCGATAGAGGGTGGCGATGTTGCTTTCGCGGGTGGCGCGGCTGATAATCTGGATGTCGGGGCGCAGGCGGCGGCAGTAGAGGGTCAGGTAGATGTTGTTGTCGTCGTCGTGGGTGGTGACGATGACGTTGCGGCAGCGCTCGATGCCCGCTTTTTCGAGCACTTTGATTTCGGCGGCGTTGCCAATGACGTATTTGCCGAGAATGCCCTGTTCTTCGGGGGCCTGCTCGACGATGCGGTAATCAAGCCCGCGCTCGCTCAGGGCACGGGCTGCGGCTCGGCCCACCCTTCCGCCGCCGATAATAATGACCGGGCCGTTGTCGTCGTAGTGCTGGGCATAGGTCTGGTTGAATTGGTCGATGGCTTTTTCAAGTCCGGCCAAAACCAGCACAGATTCTGGTTCGATTTTTGTGTCGGCCCTGGCGGCGAAGAATTCTCCCTGTTCCCACAGCCCGAGTACGGTAATGCCCATGTCTTCGCGCAGGCGGCTTTCGCGCAGGGTTTTGCCTTGCAGCGGGGTGCGTCGGGCCGTAGATTCGGCGATGCGCAACTCACCATATTCGCCAATAGTGTGCGCCAGGCGGTCGCGGCCGGTAACGCGGCGGCTGAGAGCGCGGCCCATCATGTCGGCCAGGAACAGGACATGGTTGCAGCCCGCCAGTTCGAGAATATCGAGCGAAGCCGACGAATCGGCGGTAGCCAAAACGGGCACTTCGGGAGCGACCTCTCGCACGGTGAAGGCCACGTTGGTGTTGACCATGTCGTTGGATGTGGTGGCAACAAGGCGGGCATTTTCTGCCCGCGCCTTGCGATAGGTTTCGGGTTCGTCGAGGTCGCCGACCATGACGCGGTAGCCTTCCTCGTATAGCGACAGGGCTTCGGTGAGTTGCGGGACGAGAATGACATAGGAGTAATCGCGCTGAATTAATTTTTTGATGAGCGTGCGGGTGACGATATCGAATGAGGTCAGGATGACATGGCCTTGATATTTTGGGTGCAGTTCGTGCGGCGCGCGGGCTTCGGAGCGCGCCTTCATAAAAGGCAGGTAGAAGAATTCCAGGAATGTGAAGGGCAGCAGCACCAGCAGGAAGATGATGCCGCTCAGCAGGACAACGCTCGAAAAAATGCGCCCGAGGTCTGATTCGAAGGTAATATCGCCAAACCCAAGTGTCGACATGACGGTTAATGTCCAGTAATAACCGGTGACCCAACTGAACTGGCGGCCTTCGTATTCCATGATGTAGTGGAACAGGACACTGTATAGCGTGACCATGGCAGCCAGGAAGAGGAAAAAACGCATCAAGCGCAGCAGGTTCCGCCGCCCCGACCCGCTGCGCAGCATGATGAAAAGTTGCGCGGCAAAAGATTTCATTCGTTTTGGATGGTATTTTGTAAGACGTGCTGAAAGGCGCGCAACAGGGCGCCGCGCTGCTCATATCCGCTTTCGCCCAGGTCTGGCAGGCCAAGACGGATTTTCCTGCGGCAGCGGCGCAGCAATCCGTTCACCAGGCGCGCGAGGGCCTCGGTTTCAGCTGAGACCTCGTCGGCGTCACTCCAGATGCGTCCCGGCTGCCAGTGGCGTGAAAGGACATGCGGATGGGTCAGGGGTTGCGACAGGCGTTCGCTCCAGCCTGAAGAGCCGGCGTCCAGCCAGAACTGATATTCCACAGGGCGGTTCATCAGGATAAAGGTTGTCGCCGGGGCAACCAGCACAGCATCGGGATTGATTTCGTACGGCTGCATGTACTGGGCGGCGATGACCCCGTCTTGCAGCATGGAAATGTATTCCCTGCCGAGCATATGCGGTTCGGTTTCGGTCAGCCCTTCAAGCGACTGGCGGAATTTGAATACCGACTCGACCAGGCTGGCGGCCACGCGCACCGCGTCGAGGTTGCGGTGAAAGCCAAACCCGGGCTGTGAGAGCACTTCGCCGAATAATTTACGCAGGAAGTGGTCGAGGGGCAGGGATTCGGATTCGCGGTAGGCCAAAATCCAGTTTATCAACTGTGTGTAACGAACGCCTGTTGCGTAGGTAATGCGTTCCTGCATTTCAGGGTTTACCTCGTCGAAGGAGGTCAGTCGCAGGTCGCGCTGGCGGTAGGTGATGTCGGTCAGAAGTTGGGCGCGCACCAGGTCGGCGTCCAGCGCCAGGGTCAGGGCGTAGGTCAGGTCGAAGCGGCCGGGGCGGATGTCCCAGTCCGGGTGGGCGAGGCAGGCCAGGGTCAGCAGCGCCTGGCTGGCGGGTTCGTCGCGCAGCGAACGCGAGGGACGGTGCGAGCGAACCGGGACTCCGGCGGTTTCGAGGCGATTCATCATCGCAAAGCGCAGCGAATCGGATAGATAGGGCGAAAGGATGGCGATTTCGGCGGGCGGCGTTCCGGTTTCGATGAGTTCCTGTACTTGCAGGCAAATGTCGTCGAGCAATTCAGGGTAAAAGCGCGATGTGATGAAATCGAAGGCGCGTTCTTCGCCGGATTCTCCTGCGGGCAGGGCCAGCCCGGTTTCGCGTCCCAGGGCGGTGGTCAGGCCAGCTTCCAGGTCGAGCACGGCATTGTCCTGCACGAAACTGGTCTCGAAGTGGACCACCTCGTCCACCATCGCTCCGAAGCGGGCCGCCGAATGCGGGTCTGCGCCGAGGAACTGGCGGAACCCGCCGTCGCCGTCCAGCACCAGCAAGGCCGAATCGAAATCCGGCAGCCACTCGGCCAGCAGGTCGTGGGCGCGCGGGGTCTCCTCTTCGAGGTTGTCATAAACCAGGTGGCGGTACGAACGGGTCAGGAAGTCGCGCGCCGCAGGTTCGTTCCACAGGATGTTGGCGAAAATCTCGAATTGGAGCGAGAAGTCGAGCAGGTTGTTCTCAAGGCAATAGGCGCGAAAACGGCTGGCGCAATCCTGCGCATCGGCGTAGACGCGCCGCTGGGCGGGGTCGCCGTTCCAGGCGCTTGTGAGCCGCTCGCCGATTTCGTCCGCGCCGAAACCAACCACTGCGGCCTTGTTCAGGTTGTCGATGATTTGCGAGTAAAGCCGGTTGCGGTCGATGCTGACCGACTCGAAATACCCCTGGTCGAGCAGCGGGCGCACCAGGTGGGCCATGTAATATTGGGCCGTTTCGAGGGTCAGGAAAACCGGTGGCAGGTGGGGCCGGGCAAACCCGGCGGCTTCGGCGGCCAGTGGCCAGAACAAATCGACCATGCGGCGTGCCAGGCCGCCCATGG
Source organism: Anaerolineales bacterium (assembly GCA_020060235.1). Lineage (GTDB taxonomy): Bacteria > Chloroflexota > Anaerolineae > Anaerolineales > Villigracilaceae > UBA8950. The sequence goes on from JAGVAO010000080.1 coordinate 30,206, forward strand.
TGGCCGGGGTGACTTCGCCGCCCGCATAGGGTTGGGCCGCAATCGATTCGAGGTAGGGGTTTTGCAGTCCGCGCTGGGGCGTGAGCAGTAAAATCGAATCGGCGGGGATGCCCCCTTCGACCAGTGCCAGCATACGGGCGACAGCTGCGGTGGTTTTTCCACAACCTGCCGGGCCGGTCAGCAGGATTTTTGAATCGGGTGGCCTTGCGGCCAGGTTTGCCTGCGCTTCGGTAAGCATGGATTGAGGGTACAGGAGGAGGGGGTTTTTGTCAATAAAAATCGCTGTCTGTCCACTTCTTTTACAGCCCGCACATAAGACTTTCATAAGAACCCCCGGCCCCTGGCAGGAAAAATCGGACAAATTAACTATAATTCAGGCCAATTAATGCTGATACTACAAAAACTTTTCTATCGAAAACAGTATGGACTGGAGAAACTGATGACTTTTTCGCCCCGTATCTTTGCCCTGACCCTTGTGCTTGGTCTGGCCCTTATCCTGGTTGCCTGCGCGAGCGAAAGCCCCGCAGTTGTTCCGCCGACCGATGCGCCTGTTCCGACCTCCGAACCGGCTGCCCCGGCCGAGGCCCCCGCTGCGACTGAGGCTGTCGAGGCCGCCCCGGCCGAATCCACTGACCCGACCGCCGAACCTGCTGCGCCGGAGGTTGTTGCCGGTGGCGTCAGTTTCCAGAACGATGTGCTTCCTATCCTTGAGCGCAGTTGCGTGCGCTGTCACGGCGGGATGCGCCGCGAGGAGGGCCTCGACCTGCGCGCTTATGCGGGCCTGATGGCCGGTTCGGTCAATGGCCCGGTGGTGATTGCCGGCAATGCCGACGGCAGCCAGTTTATTACCCTGGTTATGGATGGCGAAATGCCGCGCCGCGCTCCCCGGCTGGCCGATGAACAGGTTCAAATCTTAATCGACTGGGTCAACCAGGGCGCACTGGATAATTAACCCCCGACAACCTGGTAACAAAAAACGCGGAGATTTTTGGTCTCCGCGTTTTTTGTTATTTGAGGGGCTAACCTGCCGGGGTCGCGCTTGGCTCCGGTTCTTCCTCGTACTCATCGTCGTAATAATAGTCGTCACCGTAGTAATAGTCCTCGTACGAGCCGTCGTTGAACGACCCGCCCGAGCCTAGCGAACAAATGCCGAGATTTTCCTGTACCACGCAGCCGAACAGGTCACCTTGGTAGAACATGGTTAGCAGGGTATCGAGGTTTTCGCTGGTGTCGGCCAGCAATATCAGGGTGTTTCCATTGGGGCCTGGCTCGAACAGCATTGCCCCGGTTCCCATTAGCCCGATTTTTCCAATCCCCGGCATGGTAACGAATTCGCGCGAATCGCCAATCTCGATTTTGTATTTTTCCAGTATTGCCAGGATGGCTTCATCTTCCTCATATGTGCCGATGAGCAGGTTGTTCCCCTTGCCTTGCTCCGCGCCTATCGACAGGTTGATGTTGCCCATCCTGAAAACGGCTTGCATGGCAGAAACCCGATAGAGCAGGTCAGACGTCAACTGGGTCGTGCCGAGCGGCACGAGGGTCACATCGCCCTTGAAGATGTAGGGGAAGTTTGCCAGGCTGGGCTGGCGCTGGCTGCCCAGTGCAAATTCGGCCACGCGCTCGACCAGCAGGGCGTTGTCGGCCACTGTGAAAAACGGCGTGGTCATAAAGGTGAAATCGCCTGCCGCCAGCACATTGCCGTCGGCGCTGAGGGCCATCCCGGCCAGGTCGCCTCCCTTGTCGGTCAGGGACGAAACCGTTTTGTCGGAGGCCTTCAGCAGGGCGGTGCCGTTCCCTGCGGAAACCGAGTGCGCGCCGTACAGGACGACCATGCCCAGGTCTTCCGTGAATGGATTTTCGCCAAATTCGGAGAATTTCACATTGCGGAAGTTTCCCTCGTTGTCGCTCAGGTTGTAGAGGTAATCTCCCGAAAAGGCTATCCCGGTCGAGGAGAGCAGCAGGTTCGCGCTGTCGATGTCGGGAAAACTATAGTCGAAGAAGGCAATTCCGCGAGTCGGGTCGGTAAAGACCAGCAGCCGCCCGCCGTCGGCCACAAATCGCTCGATGCTGCGAATCTCCGGTGGGCTGAAAAGCCCAAGCGGCGAGATGATGACATACGCGCTGGCGTATTTCAGATGGTGGTCGAGACTTTCCTCGCCCAAGTGAATTTCGGTGATTGCGCCGCGTGAGGTCAGGGCGCGGGTGAAAGGTTCGATTTCGTTGACATAGAACTGATTGCTATGCGCGTAGTCAATAAGGACAACCTGCCCGGCAGCCAGTTCGCTTTCAGTTCCCGCCAGCGGCGCGGAGGCGGTCGGCGGCTCGGGGACGGTGGCCTGCTCGAAGTTGGGCGTGGTCACATTGGGCTGGTAGACAAAGGGGAAGGCATTCGTCCAGGCCAGGCGTAGGGCGATTGGCAGGAGCAATAGCGCAATTGCGCTGATGATTCGATTGGTCTTGTTCATGGATGGTTGCTCCTGTTATTGTTCGGCGACCGGCAGGGGTGGGATGTAGAGCAGGTAAATTCCCGGCTCGGCAGGGGTCTGGAGGGTTTCCCCATCAGGGCTTTGACCGTAGAACATAAACTCCGGCATCTCGTATCCTGAAACAGTGGACAGGTCGAGGGTGGTATAGTTCCGCACCCGCGCCAGTTCGGCGGCTTTCTCCTCGGCGTCCGACTGGTTGCCAATCTGGTCGATAATGCCCATGCGCGCGGCTTCGGTCCCCAGCCAGAGCTGGCCGGTCAGGATGGAGTCCATACCGACGTTGAGCCTATCGCCGCGCCCGGCCTGGATGGCGAGCGCAAAACCCTGCTTGACCATTTCGGTTTGGCGGATGTAGTGGTCGCGCGGATAGCCAAACAGTTTGTACGGCCCGGTGGAGATGATGCTTTCATAAATGCCCGGCGCGGAGGGCAGGTAGCCAATTACGCCGACGTTGCCGACGGTGGAGGTTGGGCGGGTGATGATGTAGTCGCTGCCAACGGCCAGGTAATAGGCTCCGCTGGCGGCTATCTGGTTGACGGAGGCCACCACCGGCTTGGTCTGGCGCAGTTTGAGTAGTTCGAGGTAAACGCTCTCGGTATCCGCAACCGTGCCGCCGGGGCTGGAAAGCACCAGCACGACCCCGCGCACTTCGGGATGATTGCGGGCGTATTCGATTTGCCGAATCATGCTTTCGGCGCTGTAGGGGTTGATTGAGTCGTTCAGGTATATTAACCCGATGACCGGTTGGGGAATGAATCCGGCGATAAGTATCCCTGCCGCCAGCGGGAGGATGGCCCATCCCACAAAAGGCGCGACAGCGTTCCAGAATGATGAAAGCCCTTGGCGCATATACTCTCCTTTGATTTTTGTTTGAATCAGGATACATCGCGGCGGGGGTTTTGTCAATCTGAAGATGGCTTTTAGCCCGCCTGAACGGGAGATTTGGGCAACCTTTGCGTACATACTGGTTTTTCTGCGCCATTCTCGAAACTGTGCAGATAGGCTATAATTTGCGGGCTAAATCCCCAACCGCATAAAAATAAAGGACGCAAGTATGATTGATGTAAATGACCTTCGCAAGGGTGTAACGTTCGAGTATGACGGACAGTTGTTTAAGGTGCTCGAATACAGCCACCACAAACCGGGGCGCGGCAATGCCACCATCCGCATTAAGGCCCGCAACCTGAAAACCGGCTCCAATATCGAAAAAACCTTCCAGTCGGGCGACCGCGTTTCCGAGGCGCGGCTTGACTTTCACAATGTCCAGTTCCTCTACGGTGACGGCGAGAATTTCCACTTTATGGACAATGAAACCTTTGACCAGCCCGCCATTTCGGCGGAAATGATTGGCGACCTGGCCGGCTATTTGAAGGAAGGCATGGAATGCAAACTGACCTTCTACAATGACGCGCCGCTGGATATCGAAGTGCCGCTGACGGTTGACCTGAAAGTGACCGCTGCCGAAGTCGCCGTGCGCGGCGACACCGCCACTGGCGTCACCAAGAAGGTGCAGGTCGAAACCGGCATTTCGGTTCAGGTGCCGAACTTCGTCAAAGAAGGCGATACCATCCGCGTCGATACCCGCACCGGTGAGTACGTCACCCGCGTCTAAAAATGGTTCAACCCCAACAGGCCGAGGAAACCCTCGGCTTTTTTGTTGCCGAAAATCGTTTGCGCTTCCTTTTGCGGGGATTTTCATTATACGAGGCGGGTATAATTCAGCAGGTTTTATCCTGACCCTGATAGGTAACTACGATGAAAACTCCAAACGGCAAAGAATGCCCTTATTTTTACGGCGATTATTTCCGCGGACGTTCCGTGGAAGAATGTCGCCTGCTCAAAGCCACAGGCGAAAAATGGACCGCCGACCTGTGCAAAACCTGCCCTGTCCCCGGCATTACCAGCGCCAACGCCTGTGAACACATGAACCTGCGCGCCAGCGTCGGCCGGCCTTTTGTCGCCGCCTTCCAACGCCGGGTGCAGGTAAACGCCTATTGCCAGAAAACCAGCCGCGCCATCAGCGAACCGCACATCGGTTGCGGAGAATGCCATCCCATCCCGCCCATCTTCGAAGTGAAAAAATGACCCTGCGCCTGCTGCTCGACCTCGACGACACCTTGCTCAATTCCAATATCGAAACCCTCATCCCGGTTTACTTCCAAAAACTGACCGGGCACCTGTCCGGTGAAATTGCCCCGGAGCGCCTGCTGACCGAATTGGTGCGCGGCACGCGCATCATGTATGCCAGCGCCGACCCGCTCAAGACCCTCGAGCAGGTTTTTAGCGAAGCCTTCTACCCGCCGCTCGAGAGCACCCGCGAGGCCCTGTCCGCCCAAATTGAAGACTTCTACGACAACGTTTTCCCGGAACTGCAACCGTTGACCAGCCCGCGCCGCGATGCGCTGGATTTTGCCGCCTGGGCCTTCTCGCGCGGATTTGACCTTTCGGTTGCCACCGACCCGCTTTTCCCGCGCAAAGCCATCCTGCACCGTCTGCGCTGGGCGGATATGGCCCCGGAGCGGACTCCCTTCAGCCTGGTTTCTGATTTCGAGACCTTTCACTTTGCGAAAATCTCCCAATCCTATTACCCCGAGTTTCTCCTGCGCCTGGGCTGGGATGCCGAACCCGTCCTGATGGTCGGCGACAGCCTGGAGCGCGATATTTTTCCCGCCCAAAAGGCCGGGCTGCCCGTTTTCTGGCTGAGGGAAGCGGGACAGGAAAGGCCCGAAACCGCGCACATCCCCCAGGGAACGTTCGACGACCTGCGTGCCTGGTTGGAAAGTGTCGAACTTTCAACCCTGACAGTCGATTTTTCCACGCCCGAAGCCTTGCTGATAGCCCTGCCCGCCAGCATTGCCGCCTTGCATACCCTTACGATGCAAACCCCCTGCGATGGTTGGAAAACCCGCCCGGCATCCGGCGAGTGGGCGCTGACGGAAATCTTCTGCCACCTGCGCGATGTCGAGCGCGAGGTTAACCTGCCGCGCTTCCAGCGCGCACTGACCGATAAGAACGCCTTCATCGTCGGACAGGAAACGGATTCATGGGCCGAACAGCGCGGCTACATTAATCAGGACGGACTGCAAGCCTTCCACGATTACGCCGCCGCTCGTCTTGAATTGCTTGCCCTGCTCAAATCGCTCACCCCCGAGCAGTGGGAGCAGAAAATTCGACACACCATTTTTGGCCCCACCAGCCTGCGTGAGTTGGCCGTCTTTATGCTCGAACACGACCAGAGCCACGTGCGCCAGGCTTTTGCTACGGCGGGGTAAGTTGCCTGCCGAATGGAACGCGGACGCCGCCATAACAGGCGGCGTCCGCGTTCCGCCTCCCTTTCCACATCTTTGTGTTATATCCCGCGAGAACCCCTTACAGAGGAGACATTCATGCGAAATCGTGTTGTCATTACCGGGCTGGGTTGCATCAGCCCTTTAGGAAACAGCGTTGAGGAGGCCTGGCAGGCCTTGTTGGCTGGCAAGTCTGGCGCTGGCCCCATTACCCATTTCGACGCCAGCCAGCACAAGACCAAATTTGCCTGCGAGGTAAAGGATTTCGACCCCGCAGCCCTGTTCGGCGGACGCGAAGCCCGCCGCATGGACCGCTTCACCCAGTTCGCGGTGGCCGCCTCGATGCAGGCCCTCGAAAATTCCGGTTTGCAGGTGACTGATGATAATCGTGACCGTATTGGCGTCGTGGTCGGCTCCGGTATCGGCGGCATTGGCACCATGTCCGAGCAGGTTGGCGTACTGACTGAAAAAGGCCCCGACCGCGTCAGCCCTTTCCTCGTCCCAATGATGATTTCGGACACCTCCGCCGGGATGACCGCCATCCAGTTAGGCCTGCGCGGCCCCAATATGGCCGTCGTGACGGCCTGCGCCAGTGGCAACAACGCCATTGGCGAAGCCACTGAAATGATTCGCCGCGGCGCAGCCGACGCCATGCTGGCGGGTGGGGCCGAAGCGGCAATTGTCCCGCTTGCCATGGCGGGCATGAACGTCATGGGCGCGCTTTCGACCCGCAACGAAGACCCGCTGACTGCCTCGCGCCCCTTCGACAAGACCCGCGACGGTTTCGTGATGGGCGAGGGCGGAGTCATGCTGACCATCGAGTCGCTCGACCATGCCCTGGCGCGCGGCGCAAACATCCTGGCCGAAATCTCCGGCTACGGCACGACCGACGATGCTTATCACATTTCCGCCCCGGCGGAGAACGGCTCGGGCGCAGCCAAATGTATGAAGATTGCGCTCGAAGACGCCGGGCTGGGCCTGGGCGACATCGGTTATATCAACGCCCACGGCACCTCGACCCCGCTCAACGACAAATCCGAGACGGCGGCCATCAAAACCGTTTTCGGAGAGCAGGCCTATAAAATCCCGATTTCGTCCACCAAATCGATGACCGGCCACATGATTGGCGCGGCAGGCGCCATGGAAGCCCTGATTTGCACGCTTATCTTCCGGCATAACATCCTGCCCGCCACGATTCACTATGCCAACCCCGACCCCGATTGCGACCTGGACGTGATTCCAAACACGCCGCGCCCGGCTTCGCCCCGCCACGTCATGTCCAATTCCTTTGGCTTTGGCGGTCACAATGCCACCCTGGTTTTTAGCAGGTTCGAAAAATAATCCCTGGAGTTCTTATGCCTTACGCACACATTACCGGATGGGGGATGTCGGTTCCATCCAAGGTGCTGACAAACGATGACATATCCAAAATGGTCGAAACCAACGACGAGTGGATTCGCGACCGCACTGGCATTCGCGAACGCCGCATCGCCGAAGAGCGCCAGTCCTCGGCCAGCCTCGGCGCGGAGGCGGCCATCGAAGCCCTCAAAATTGCCGACCTGCTGCCCACCGACCTTGACCTGATAATCTGCTCCACCTCGACCCCTGAGCACATCTTCCCTGCCACGGCCTGCATCATCCAGGACAAAATCGGGGCAAACAAGGCCGGGGCCTTTGACCTATCGGCGGCCTGTTCCGGCTTCATTTACGGCCTCAATATGGGCGCGCAGGCCATCCGCTCCGGCTCGTCGAAAAACGTGCTCGTGATTGGCACCGAAACCCTCTCGCGCTTCGTCAATTGGAAAGACCGCAACACCTGCATCCTGTTTGGCGACGGAGCCGGGGCCTTTGTCTTGCAGGCCAGCGAGCAACCCGGCGGGACGTATGGCGCGGTCATGCACTCCGACGGTTCCGGCGGCGACCTGCTCTCCATCCCGGCTGGCGGCTCGCGCAATCCGATGAGCGAACTGACCCTGCGCACCGGCATGCACTTCATCCACATGGACGGCAAGGAAGTTTTCCGCTTTGCCACGCGGGTCATGGCCGGGGCCACCAACGAAGCCGTCGAAAAATCAGGCTGGACGCTCGACGCCCTCGACCTGATTGTGCCGCACCAGGCCAACCTGCGCATCATCGAAGCCGCCGCGCGCGGTCTGAAAATGCCAATGGACAAATTCATGGTCAACCTCGACCGCTACGGCAACACTTCCACCGCCTCCATCCCGATAGCGACGGTCGAAGCTGTCCAGCAGGGCAAACTGCGCCCCGGCGACAAAGTCGTTTTCGTCGGCTTTGGCGCGGGGCTCACCTGGGGCGCGCTGGCCGCCGAGTGGACCGGGCCGCGCCAGGCCACCCGCCGCGTCGTCAAACCGGGCCTCTTCCCGTGGATTGCCCCCATCCGCTCCTTCCTGCGCCGCCTTGGCCGCCTCATCGAAGGCATCATCTTTGGCCGCAAGGCTTGATAGACCGCCCCTGCGGCGGGTATAATCAGGGCACTATAGTTAAAGGAGCAAAAAATGCGCGTATTCGGACTTGGCGTCCCTGAACTTCTCATCATCCTGGTTATCATCATCATCCTGTTCGGCCCCGGCCGCTTCGGGAAAATTCTCGGCGAACTCGGCGCCGGGCTGAAATCCTTCCGCGACAGCCTGACCGAGAAAAAAGACGAGCAGCTCACCGATGACCAGGGCAACATCGAGCCAAAGTAAACAGCCGTAGGACAAGATAATCATCTTGTCCTACTCTTTTAAGGGATATTGATGCATTTCCTCGACCCTGGCGACCCAAACAGCCCCGGCGTTCTGCTCCTGCACGGCCTTGGCGCGGACGGAACCTCCTGGGCCTTGCAACTGGATGCCCTTATCTCAGCCGGGTTGCGCCCGATAGCCCCCGACCTGCCCGGCTTCGGCCAATCGGCCTACGACGGGCGCGGATGGAGTCTCCAGCGCATGGCCGCGCTTCTGGCGGAACTCGTTACCGGGCTGGATGCCGCGCCCGTGCACCTGGTTGGCCTTTCGATGGGCGGCGTGGTTGCCCAGCAATTCGCGCTGGATTATCCTCAACACGTCCGCAGCCTGACTCTGGTCAGCACTTTCAGCGTTTTGCGCCCCAAAAACCTTTCGCAGTGGTTGTATTTCATCCAGCGATTCCTTGTCGTCCACACGCTTGGACTGGAACAACAGGCCAAACTGGTCGCCCGGCGCGTCTTCCCAAGCCCTGAACATGCCGAACTGCGCCGCATGGCCGAAAAACAAATTGCCAGCGCCGACCCGCGCGCCTACCGCGCCGCCATGCGCTGCCTCGGATTGTTCGACTCGCGCAAACGCCTGTCCGAAATCAGGATTCCCGCCCTCGTCGTCACTGGCGCGGATGATTCCACCGTCCCGCCCGAACGCCAAAACCTGCTGGCGCAATCCATCCCTAACGCTCTCCAGGTCGTCATCCCCAATGCCGGACACGCCGCCGCCATCGACCAGGCCGAAATTTTCAATCGTCATTTACTGGAATTTATCGGACAATCCCCATGAAAATCCTTGAAACCGAACGCCTGCTCCTGCGCCGCCTCGTCCCTGCTGACCTGGACGCGCTTTTTGCGCTCTACAGCGACCCCGTCGTGCGCCAGTACTTCCCCGAAGGCACGTTAACGCTCGAAGAAACCCGCGAAGAACTGGAATGGTTCCTGAACGGCCATCCGCGCCACCCCGAGCTGGGACTGTGGGCCACCATCCACAAAGAAAGCGGACAATTCATTGGCCGTTGCGGCCTGCTGCCCTGGACGATTGACGGACAGTTTGAAGTCGAAATTGCCTACATGCTGGCAAAGGAATACTGGGGGCAGGGCCTCGCCACCGAAGCCGCGCGCGGCATTGCCCGATATGCCCATGGACAACTCGGCATCACCCGCCTGATATGCCTGATAGACCACGACAATGCCGCATCTATTCGCGTAGCCACTAAATGCGGCATGGCTTTTGAAAAAGAAGGCTTCGACGATAAAGGGCCGTATGTGTTGTATTCGATGGAAATGGCTTGACGGTTGTCACCTTGAAGGAGCCGAATTGGTTTCATCCGGTCGAACGATAAAACTATCAGACAAGGGCAGGAAGGCTTGCCAGCCGCCATCGTCAATGGCTCCCGCTACTCGAATATTCTGACCAATCTTGTCGTCCCAGAAAACTTCAATTTCAATCTGGTATTGGATTCCCGATTTGCCGTCAACCTGGAACGTATGCGTGTTTCCCATGTTGGCTTGAAGTTCTTTATGGGAACATTGCCTGAATTGCTCGAGGGTCTTTTGCAAGAGACGGTTCGCTTCTTTTTTGTCCATTGCCTTATTCCCTTGAAAGGATTAATCGCTAATCTTGATAAACATAAATCAAATTTCCAGACGGGTCGCGAAACGATAGCCGGGGAGGTTCCAGGTTAACGCTATCCTCCTTGATTGGAAAAAATCAATACTTCTAAAAAACTCCGAGAGAGCGCAGCACAGTGATAAGAACGGCAATCAGAACACCAGCCGCTACAAAAACAATAATCCGGGCATGACCAGCCAGCCATGCGGCCAGGCCGACTTTATGCCCCAGGGATTCCAGTTTGGATTTGAGTTCCTCGACAGTCGGCTCGGTCAAAGCACTGCCATCGGGAAAGACAAGCGTTGGCACGCTTTCGTTGCCATTGTTGATGGCGCGGACGCGGGCGGCAGCAGCGCTATCCTGATGGATGTCAATATATTCAAACTTGACCTTCGCTTGTGTCAGCAGCCCTTTGACCGGCCCGATGTTTGGGCAGGTTGGGTGACCGTAGACAATCACTGTGTCTGACATTTATTCCACTCCTTCCATGTCTGCGACCTTGATTGCAAGGTCAACTTCCCAGGCACTCTTACGCGGCTGAACGCGATAGTCTGTCAGGTAGGCCTCATAGCGGCAGCCAAACGCATCCCCTTCTTCGTGATTCCAGCGCTCAATGTTGATATTGTTCTCCTTAATCCATCCGAGCAAGGCTTTGTTTCCGCGCAATGCGTATCGTGAGTAGGTCAAACTTGCATAGCGCCCTTCTGGCAGGATATTCGGTTTCACGCGTTCATCGCCTTCAAGCGGCTGTCGGACGACGAACCCCAGTTCAATATCCATCATGCCGGCCATGTCAATGACATGATAGCGCAGAAAGTACGGGCCTTCATCGGCAACTCCATGAGTCTTTACCCAGGCGCGCAGTTCTTTCAGCAGCCTGTCAACGACTGCGAACATGCCCTTAAATGGCGTTTTCAGCCGAATCCCGATAGAATGCTGCTCACTACGAAAACTGATTTTTGGTTCTGTAATCATATTCACCATTTTACAATGAAAAAGGCCAGGCATCTTCTTCTCGATGCGAGGCCTTTTTCATTCACTTTTCGCCCATTCTTTGACACCGCTTTTATCGGCGGGCAAGTAACGTTTGGCGAGTGCCAGCTTTAGGGGAACGCATTGAAATTTATAGTTGCGCAGCAAGAGACTCGAAGTCGAAATCAATATAAGGCACATCGTTCTCAATTCTGGATTTGCGTCCGTGCATAAAGCGCGCACACCACTCGTCATCAATATGGTTCACATCAAAATCTCGATGCAGGACAGCATACAATTCGATTTCACGGATTTTTAGAAAATTGGGAATTTCTTTAAGCCACCTGGAATCAAGCGGGCAAGCCCGAACATATCCGCGAAGAAAGTGCGACATGAACTCATCCGTGAAGGCACGCCAATCTTCTGCGTCCTGCACAATATAAAATAGCACAACCGCAATGTCGTTGATGAACCAATTGTAGGCGCATTCGTCAAAGTCAAATAGCGTTATCTGACCTTTTCCATCCACAAAGAGATTACTCCCATGCGCATCTTGATGAGTCAGACCGTAGGATTCACGGTCTTTAGCAAGTGTGTTTACATGATTGCAGATGTCTTTATATTTCTTCTTCGCTATGGATTCAGACGCGGGTAAGTAGCGTTCTACAAATTCAAAAAGCTCATCGTCCCAGTCTGGTCGCTTCCAATCAACCTGATTGGGTTTGTAGTTTTTGGACAGCGTGTGTATCCGTCCGATCAGTTCACCATACGATTCGTAAAGTTCAGGGGCCCACAAATCCCACGGGGCTTGTCCCTGCGCTTTTACAAAAGCCGTAACCAGAAAAGCTCCACCCCGTTTATCTTCAATCACTTCCACGAGTTTTCCAGATTCAGAAAGAATTGCTCTGGCAACCGAAACACCACCTTCAGCCAGATAATTGATCCAATTTACTTCTCCGTGAACAAGAGGTTCACTGCGTCGAAGGCTGTGAGAAATGCGCAGAATATAAGCCTGTGAACCGCGCTCAAACTCATAGATAAAGCTCTCAAATGCGTCCAGGGAATGTATCTGGTTTTCAATAATGCCATAACGCCGCATGGCTTCCTGTAAGATTGTTTCGTTGTAGCGGTCTTTGATTTGTTTATCCATGAATGAACTCTATTATCCTGTTGCCCAACTTCGGATTAGCCTGCCCCGCCCCATTTCCTTTTGAGCGGCAAAACGGGACGCCCCATTTTGCTCATTCATCATCCCTTGATACTGTTGTTAGTCGGTTGATGGTGGGGAGTATCTCTATATCCCGAAAGTTTATTACTAGTCGGCATAAGGAGGCGTCCTTTCGATGATTTTCAATGAAACCACTTTTTGTTGTAACCAATTTTTGCTATAAACTAAATCACACCAAATTCCAACACCTTCCAAATCCCTTTGCCCTCCAATAAATAATTTAGCACTAAAGTTCAATATAATCCTGTAGGTTGAACCATCTTCCATTTCAATAATTTCATCATCTCCATCACCTATTAAAATATATGCTTTATCATTATTAAATTTTGTAAGTGGAACAACAGAAACCTTGGCGAGAGAATTTTTTGCCGATTTATTAAGTACTCCTCCAGAGCCTTTCTCGAAGTGGTATCCTGAACCTATCAAAATTGAAATATTACCATCTCTCTTTTCGCGATTCTCCAACAATTCCTTGCCCTTGTGCTTAATATTTTGTATCTTGGCATCCAGTAACAATATAAAATGATTTTTGGGTTTATTACTAATTAAACTTAATCCAACCCCATATCCGCTTTCCCTGGGAAATTTATATTCTTTAATTTCAACATCCTGAAATGTGAACCTTACGGCCTCGCTTCTTATTTCAGAATATATCTTTGCGGGGAAGTAGATTAATCCTATTAGTAACCGTCCGGTTAATAATAGGCCGAGCCAATATAAAACTGGAACAAACTCAACCGGTTGACTTGAAAAATTGCCAATTCCGATAAGAGCTAACAAGTTGATTATTAAGCCTCTGACAATGTTCACGGTTTCACCTCTAACCTCCTCAAAAGAGACCGCAAACCGAAACGACCTAACAACAACCTTTCGCCAAAACAAAGTGATAATTTTTATTGTATCCATACTCCCATTTTACGCGGATTCCTGTAGTAGAGTTCATTGTCAGCCACCTAACTACAAACTTAAACTGCTGCATCCTATCTCCCTTTGGGCGGCAAAACGGCCTCAGCCTGTTTAATTTTAGCACAGTGCCAAGCCATCGCCCTTACTTCACAAACGGAACCCCCTCCGCCTTCAGCGCATCCAGCACCCGCTCATAATGATTGGAAATAATCTCCATCTGCCCGGCCTCGGCCAGCGTGAAGAAGCCGAAATCGGTCGTCTCGTTGCTCAGGCCCGGCTCGCCGCCGGTCACTTCGACCTCGAAACTCAGGGCCACAATGTGGGCTTTGTTGCCGTCCGGGTAAATCACCAGCCGGTTCGGGTCGCTGTAGACGCCCAAAAAGCGCGTCACCCGTCCGTGCAGGCCGGTTTCCTCCCATAACTCGCGCAGAACCGCCTCCTCCACGCTCTCGCCGGGGTCGACCCGCCCGCCGGGCAGGCACCACATCCCGTTGTCCGTGCGCCGTGTCAGGAAGACCTTTTCGCGCCCCTCATCAAACAAAATGGCCGAGCAGCCAACGCGAACTTCGCCCTGGCTGCCCAGCCGGTCACCGTACAAAATTTGGGTTTTCATCCCCAAATTCTAACGCACAAATGTGCCACTGCGCAAATCAACCAGCGCCTGGCGAATTTCCTCCTGCGTATTCATCACAAACGGCCCGTAAGGCGCAATCGGCTCACCGAACGGCGCGCCCGAAATCAGCATAAAGCGGATGTACTGACCTTCGGCCGCCCTGACCTTGAGCGCATCGCCATCCGCGAACTTGACCATCCGAACAGCAGGAACAGACTCCCCTTCGCCCGCCTCGCCGTTTAAGAAGACGCCTTCACCCTCGAAGACGTAAGCCAGCGTCGTGTGCCCGCGCGGAATATCAATCTCGAACTCGCGCCCGGCCTCCACGCGCACCTCCATATAGATGGGCTGGGCCGCAATTTCCGTCGCCGGGCCGCCGACCCCTTCGTACTCCCCGGCCACCACCCGCACCGATACCCCGTCCTTCTCGATGCTCGGAATCGTCGCATCGCTGATTTCCTGGTAGCGCGGCTGCGACATCTTCAAGCGCGCCGGCAGGTTGACCCACAGTTGGAAGCCGTAAATGACGCCGTTCGGCCCGCGCCGGGGCATCTCCTCGTGCAAAATGCCGCGTCCGCTCGTCATCCACTGCACCGCGCCCGGCCCGATTTCGCCCGCGTTGCCCAGGCTGTCGCGGTGGCGCACCTGGCCCTCGAGCATATATGTCACCGTCTCGATGCCGCGATGTGGGTGGGTCGGGAAGCCGCGAATCGGCCCTTCGGTGGGGTCGTTGAATGCGAAATGGTCGAAAAGCAGGAAGGGGTCGAATAAATTGGAAACTTTCGGCCCAAAAGAGCGTTGCAGCAGCACGCCAGCGCCTTCAATCACATATTGCGGTTCGATAACCTGTTCGATTTTACGGTATTGTTTCATGGCATATATCCTCAAATACGTTTACAAATGTTGGGTTTTGGTAGGGGCGACCCGTCAGGGTTGACACAAGTTGCAATCTATCTAGGCGGGTCGCCCCTACGTCAGGGTCGTCGCAAGTCACAATCCATCCAGGCGCGTCGTCCCTACGATTGAATTTGGACTTAACTTATCCCCATTATACAGCCGGAATAGTTTGATGTCAAACTATTCCGGCTGTTATTAACAATCTTCTTATCCCGGCGGGGCAGGGCCTACGGCCCCAGGATGGCGTATTCCAGCAATCCGCGCCCGATTTCCCGCGCCAGGGCCGGGTCGTCGGCTTCCAGCGCGACGACAATCGCCAGCGGCGTCCCTTGCCAGTCGGGCAGGGTGCCGCCCAGATACCAGATGATTGGGTTGGCGCGCGATTCAAATCTCCCCATGCTTTCCCAGTAGGGGTTTTCCCCGGCTCGCAGGGCCAGCGCCGCCCGGTTTGCGGCCTCGGCTGAAAAGGCGCTGCGCGGCTGTCCCTGCGGCGGCAGGATAACCCAGCCCGTGCCGGGAATATTGACCGCCAGCGGCAGTTGGGCGGCAGGGACAAGCCCGTCGTTGCCCAGGCTGGCGGCCGCCTGTGCCATTGCCAGCGGGGTAATCCGGGCATTCTGGCCGATGGCCAGCAGTTCCGCCTCGCCGGACGTGTATTGCAGGCCGATTTTGCCCGCCATTTCGGCAAGCCGGTCGCCCAATGCGCCTCCCAACGTCAACAGCGGACGCGGACAGCCTGCAGGCAGGGCGTTTACCCAGTCTGGCGCACCTTCGCCGCGCAGGGTGCAGCGTATCAGCCGTTCATCCTGCTCCACCAACAGGGATGCCGGGAAAGGCGGCAGTTCCAGGCCTTGCTGATAAGTCTCTGCCAGCAGGAAGGGAGCCAGGGATGTTCCGGCGGGGTAGTTCCCCTGTGTGGCCCTGTTTAGCAGCGGCGAGCCGGGCGCGGCCAGCAAGTCTGCGCCAATTTCATCGAGCAGGTTGGCATCGAAGGTCGGTTGGGATGCCATTACCAGCACCTCGCCGGTTTCCGCATTGAGCAAGACCACTGCGCCCTTGCTTCCGTCAAACAGTTGGTCGGCGCGGGTTTGCAGGGTCAGGTCGAGGCTCAGGCGCACATCCAGGCCGGGGGGCGGGTAGCCTGTCAGCAATCGTTGCAGCCATACCTGTCGGGCCGGATATCCGCTCTGGCCTCGCAGGTACGAGTCGAGCTGCGCCTCCAGTCCGGCCTGTCCATATATACTATGCGTATAGCCAATAATTGAAGATAGATTTGGATAAGAATAAATTCGACTATAAAAACCAGAACTATTTTCAGAATAAGAAAGAAGCGCGTTCCGCCTGTCGAGCAGCGCGCCCCTGGCGACAAAGCGGTCGGCAATCGTGCGGCGCGGGTTGTCGTAGCGGGCCAGCAAATCATCGGCGCGGATAAATCCCCACCACCCGGCGGCCAGCGCCAGGCTGAACAGTCCCAGCCCGAGCAGGGAGGGCATCAGCAGGTAGGGGGCAGGTCGCAAAAGTGGGGCGGGGTCTTGCTGCTCGCGTCCATTGCTGATTTGCAAAAGCAGCAGCAAGGCCATGAAGGAGGTCAGCAAGGACGAGCCGCCGTAAGAGACAAACGGCAGGGTCACGCCGGTTAGGGGGAGCAGGCGCAGGTTGCCGCCAATAATGACGATGCTCTGGGCGCCCAGGTATGCCCCCAGCCCGGCAGCCAGCAATCGCTCGAAATGATTTTCGGCAGACAGGGCAATCAGGTAACTCCGGGTGACCAGTAGGCCAACCAGCGCGAGGAGCGCCAAAGCCCCGGCCAGGCCGGTTTCCTCGGCGATGGCGGAAAAGATGAAATCGGAGTGCGCGACCGGCACGACTCCCGGCGAACCCATGCCGATGCCGCGCCCGACCAGTCCGCCGTTGGCAACCGCCAGCAGTGATTGGATGACCTGGTAGGAGCGTCCCGATGGGTCGAGCCAGGGGTTGAACCAGGTTACCAGCCGGTACTGAATGATTTCGATAAAGTAATAGCCAACCAATCCGAGGCCAACCAGCAGCAGCGCGCTTAACAGCAGGATACGGCGCTTTGCAGAAGCATGATAGACCATTGCCGCATACAGAAAGACAAAAATGGACGCCGTGCCCAGGTCGCGCTGGATAACCAGGATGGCCAGCGCCAGGCCGGTTAAGAGCATGGTCGGCAGCAGGAGCGGCCAGATTCGCCCGGTAACGGGAATCTTTCCGGCAAAGTAGGCTGCGAGGTAGACGATAAGCAAAAGTTTGAGCGGTTCAGACGGCTGCAAATAGATGCCGCAGCAACCAAGCCAGAGGCGCGGGCCGTAGCCGCCGGGATTGATTCCGAGCAGGAAGGTCAGGGCGGTCAGCAGCAATCCGCTGGTCAACCAGATGTATTTGTATTTTTTCAGGAAATCGAGAATTTCGCTCCGGCGCAGGGCGGCTATCAGGAACAGGTAGCAAACCAAAATCCAGAGCGATTGGCGCAGGCCAAATTCACCCGTCAGCCGCCAGATGCTCACCATCCCCCAGCCCGACAAGAGCGAGGCTATCGGCAAAAGATAGGGGTCTGCATCGGGCAGGTGTTTTTTTATCTGCCAGTGGGCCAAAATCACCATCGCCAGCCAGAGGAGGACGCCGGCCCAGTGGTTGAGGCGATAGGCGACATCCGGGGTCTGTTCCCTGGCCGCCGGTGAGAAGGTCAGGGTCAGGCTTAATATCAATACAAAGCCAACTGCTATGGCAAGCAGGCGGGCTTGTATTTGGGAAGGTGTCAGGTAGGGGAAACGCAATTTAGGGGAGGCGTTATTGGATGTATTTGCGAACCAGCAGGTCGAGGCGGGCGCGGGTTTCGGCAGGGATAACCTTCGGGTTGGTAATCAGCGCGCTGGCGAGAGCCGAATGGCAGGCGCATTCTGTTTCGGTTGCCAGGCTGCGGGCCAGGTTCCTGAGCGATTCCTGCGCGATTTCTGTGTTTTTGTTGAGGGTCTGGATGACCATTTCGACTGTGACCGGTTCTGCGCTAATGTGCCAGACGTCATAATCGGTCACGTGGGCCATCGTTGCGTAGCACATCTCGGCTTCGCGGGCCAGGAAGGCCTCGGGCGAGGCAGTCATGCCGATGATGGACATGCCCCAGGCGCGGTAGGCCTGCGATTCGGCCTTGGTCGAGAAGCGCGGCCCTTCGATGGTGATAAACGTGCCGCCTTTATGGACAGTTGCGCCGCTTTCTTTCACCGATTGATACACAGATTCTGAAACTGACTGGCAAAACGGGTCTGCCACGCCAATGTGGGCTACCAGCCCGTCGCTGAAAAAACTGCGCGCGCGTTCCTTTGTGTTGTCAAAAATCTGGTCGGGGATGACGATGTGGCCGGGCGCGTAATCTTCGCGCAGCGAGCCGCAAGCGCTGATGCTGACAATCCGATTAGCGCCCAGGCTTTTGAGCGCGTAAATATTGGCGCGATAGTTGACCTCGGTCGGGTTGATGGAGTGCCCGACGCCATGCCGGGCGAGAAAGGCAACCCGCTGGCCTTCGAGCGTTCCGACGACAATCGGTGAACTGGGTTTGCCAAAGGGCGTTTCGACAAGATGTTCACTGGTATCGCTCAGGCCGGACATATGGTACAGGCCCGACCCGCCGATTACTGCAAAGGCAAGATTTTCAGCCATGAATTTATTTCTCCTTGTGAGCGTTCCGGGTATCACTCAGGCAAAAGAACGCTAAAAGTTGTGTTGCCGCAGGTAATTGTATCCCCATTTGTGATAATCGTTGGGATGGTAAGCGGAGTCTCGTTCAGGACCGTGCCGTTCTTCGAGCCCGTGTCCTCGACCCACCAGTGCCCATGATGAAATGACAGGCGCGCATGGCGGGCGGATACCGTCGAGTCGTCGATAAACAACTCGCATTCCGACTCGCGCCCGATGAAGAATTCCGGCTGGGTGAAGGCCAGGACAGTTTCCTGCCCGTTGGCGGCCACCATGCCAATTCGGATGGGCGTCTGGCCGCGCTCCATCAGGCGGACAGATTGCGCCTGGAGCGTTCGCCACATTAAATACAAAGCGTACCCCACAAAAGCATACAGCAAAATGGCTGCCAGCAATCGCAGGCCAAGAAGAATGGGTAAACTCATTTCAAAGGTTTTCTTTATCGCTCAAGGGAATTGTTTTCAACGTGGCAGTGCTGCGTTCGCTGCCTTCTCGCGAAAGCGGGGCGGTGTCGCCTGTGCTGCGCTCCAGCCCTTGCGGCGGGCTGTCCTGGCCAAAAATAATGGGCAATCCGGCCAATGAAATCACATCACCCGGATATAAGACACTCTGGCTGGAACGCTGTCCGTTGACATAAGTTCCGCCGGTCGAATTCAGATCGAAGATGACAAATTTTCCGCGCACGTAACGAATCTGGGCATGGTAGCGGGAAACGCGCGGGTCATCGATAATCACCTGGTTATCGAGCCTGCGCCCGATATTAATCACAGCCTGGTCGAGTGTAAAGACCTTGGTTCCGCCTACAATCAAAAACGCTGTTTTGAATGTGCTGGCGTCTTCAGCGGGCGCGTCCTGAACCGGCGTATTTTGGGTTTCGGCAATTTCCTGCCCCGCGACTCGAACTTCGATATCGTCCGGGGCGATGCTTTCGTCTCCAGAAAGGGTCAGGCTGGGGGCGGTCTCAAACTGAACCCCGGCCTCGCTGGTCACCAGCCGAAAAATTTTTGTCAGGCCTTCCATCAGGCGCGGTTCGCTTTTCCAGGTTGCCAGCACCGAAGGATGCACCAGTAAAATAAATTTGTGCGGCATGGGTGCGTCCAGTCCGCTGGTTGCCAGGTTGGACTTTAGCGCATCGGCCAACCGGTGGGCAATTTTATCCTGCCAGGACGCGCCCGGCAGGAACTTGACAAGATGAACCTCGATAAGAGACTCAATGCGCTGTTCAATATCCGATAATGAGATACTCATCAATAACTCCCCAGAACACTCCTGTTCTTTGACTTCATTTTACAACGCTAAAGATGATTCTGCAATGATTGGCGGCTATTTAACGCATCACCGGTTTTGCACACTGCGGGCAAACCGCCTCCCGCGCCAGCAGCACAAATCCGCAATTCATGCAGGTGCGAGGCTGTATTTTACCAAGCGGCGCGCCGCAGGCGACACAGGACGGCTCCCCGGCTTTGTTGGCCGTCTGGCAGTATTCACAACTTAAGCGGCGCAAACGGGCCGAAAGCTGCTGGCTGGCGCCATGCGTCCGCGCCACTTTGGCGATGACCGTCCAAACGCTCTCAACCAGTTTCAGGCTCTCGATGTCCTGGGCAATATCATCCAGCCGGTTAAGCAAATTCCACGGGTTCATCAGCGTCGCAATCGCCGACTGCCCCAGGCTGGCGGCCACCCCAAGCCAGGCCTGCTGCCCGACGCTGACCATGACCCCGTCTTCCACGGTTTGCAGGTGAATCGTCAGGGCTGTCTGGCCGCCGCTGGAGGCATTCCTCACGCTCGCAACTTGCACCTTGAGGTTATGCGGGTCGCCAACGGCCTGCGTTCTAAAATTCCCGCGGTGAAAGTGGGCAGAAATCGCTTCTGCAAAATCATTGGGGGTGATGTTGCCGTAGAAAATTTTCTTGTCCATGGTTTAGATTATAATCACCTTTATCAAATTTTTGAAACCAGGTGTAAAATGGCTTCCCGTTTGCGTTTGTTCGTTCCAATTTTACTGTCACTGTTTTTTCTTGCTGTCTTATTTAACGCACAGCCTGTCGAAAAAGTTGCCGCCCAGCAGCCGACCGGCTCCATCCCAACCGTCACCAGCACGCCAATGGGGGCGTTTATTACCGTAACCTATCCCGAACAAATCAACGTTCGCTCCGGGCCAAGTTCCTACTGGTATCCGGCCATTGGCGTCCTGCTCTGGCAGCAGAAAGTCCCGGCCCTGGGGCGCTCCCCCGGCGGCGACTGGATTCAAGTCGAATATCCGGGCGTTCCGGGAAATGTCGGCTGGGTGTATGCGCCGCTGGTATCGCTTGGCCCTCCAGGCGTTTCACTGCGGATAGTGGAACCGCCGCCAACCCCGACGCCTGCCACCACGCCGACCATCGACCCGACCCTGCAGGCGGCTTTCCTGCCGCAGTACACCCCCACGCGGATGCCGTCCTTTACGCCGCCTCCGCCCCTGGCTGTCCCGACCTACGAAGCGGCCCCTGCGACTCGCAGCGTTATCCCAATGGGGTTGGTCATCATCCTGTTGGCCCTGGTTGGCGGATTCGGCACCCTGATTTCCTTCCTGCGCGGGCGCTGAAAACGAAACACAAGGCACAAAAAAGCGACAGGCTTATTAGCCCGTCGCTTTTCATTTCCCATAAAACAATGTGTTGCTAGTTTGAGCAGCCGCAAGAGCCGCCGCACGCGCAGCCGGACTTGTCGGCGTCTGCATGGCTATGGCCGTGACCCTGCGAACCGCATCCGCAGGAACCGCCCTCGCTGGCGCTGTTGGGGCTGTCCACCAGGAAGCCGGCGCCGCGAACGGGGTCGTCTACAAAGTCGATTTTCGCGCCGCGCAGGTAATTCACCGACATGTCATCGACGATGACCTTGATACCATTGCTTTCATAGGTAAAGTCGTTTTCGCGGATGTTGTTGTCTAGCGCCATGTTGAACTGGGTGCCGCAGCATCCACCGCCGCTGACGTAGACGCGCAGGGCGTAACCCTCGAGGTTGCGCTCGGTCAGGATATTGCGAACAGCATCTGTGGCAGATGTTGTTATTGAGACCATTTGGGTGTCAGTTTCCTGAAGCATTTTGCTCTCCTTCTCTAATTGTGAAGATAATCTTATCAATTAAGACTATCTTTGTCAACATAAAAATCCCCCGCCTGGGGAACAAGCAGGGGATGGGTCATTTATTTTATCTCTAGCCAGTGGGCAGGCGATTCTTCAACGTGCGGTCGAAGATGTCTTCCTGGTCTTTGTTTTCGGTCTTGTTCTTCTTGTTTTTTGCCGCTTTTTCCGCTTTCGAGCGGTCGAGGGCGGCCTGCCAGGCCAATTCAAAAGCGGTCAATTCCGGCACGGACGGCTCTTTTTCCATCTCGTAGACTTCGGTCTTGGGTTTGCCCTTCTTGGCGCCTCGTTTACGTTCGGGCCTGGGGGAGGCTTCTTCGCGCACAGCCTCTTCAGGTTCGGGCTGGATGGCCTTCATGCTTAATCGGATTTGCTTCTTTTTGCGGTCAACTTCAAGGACCATGACATCCACTTCGTCGCCTTCCTTGACGACTTCCTGGGGAGTCTTGACGTAGCCGTGCGCCATTTCGCTGATGTGAACCAGGCCGGGGCGTTCCGCGCCGATTTCGACGAAAGCGCCATAGGTCTCAAGGCGAATGACCTTGCCCTTGATGACCGTTTCGGGCTTGAGTTCGCGCCATTCAAGGCCCAGGGGTTCAATCATGGTCAGTTCGATGCGGTCGGCTTTGGCCTTGCGCACCCAGACATTTACTTCCTGCCCAACCTGGACAACATCCTCAACCCGTTTGACCGGTTCGGATTGAAGCTGTGAGATATGTACGATACCTGGAACTGCCTGTCCTACATCTACAATCGCCCCCGCGAGAGTGGTCTTTACTACTTTACCTGTCAACTGGGCTTTGGGTTTAAGCTCAGTTTCAGGAATTATTGTGTCTATCGCTGTATTGCTCATATGTTTCTCCTGGAAATAACGGGGATAATGCCGAAGTTTGATTATACCGCAGAATCAGGCTTAGTCAACAACCATTCGGGCGTAAAATTAAAACCTTTCCGATTCAGACCACTTTGATTGACTTAACGGAAGCAAAGATGTATTCTTTTGTCAGAAACGGAAATAGAGCCCGGCAATTATGTATAAAATCGACAAAACCGACTGGAAAATAATAAATTTGTTAATGGATGATGGGCGCATGCACGCCGCAGAGATTGCGCGCCAGATAGGCAACATCTCGGAGCGAGCAGTGCGCTATCGTATCGAACGCATGATAGAAAATGATGTCATGCGCATCAGCGCGGTGGTTAATCCGAAGTCGGTTGGCATGTCTGTCATTGCGGATGTCTGGCTCGAGTGCGAGGCGGATGCTATTTTGGAAGTTGCGCGGCACATGGCTGAGTTGGAAAACATCAGCTACGTTGCATGTTCGATTGGGGAAACGGATGTCAGCGTGCAAATTATTGCACGCGATACGGCGGAGGTGTACCGCTTTGTGACGGAGGTGATAGGCAAGGCGCCCGGGGTACGCAAGACGACTACATCCATTGTGCCTTTGGTGCTGAAGGACGTTTATCAATGGAGAATTCCTGCGGGAATTGTCGAGGACAACGCTTAAACAATCACCAAAAGGAGAATTTGATGAAGAACTTCAGCAAAAACCAGGCACTCCAAAAGAGGGCCTATCAGGTGACCCCGCTGGGGGTTAATTCCAACTTCCGCTATTGGGGAGACGGGATAACGCCCTACGTCCAAAAAGGCAAGGACGGGTACCTGTGGGATGTGGATGACAACAAATACATCGACTACCGCATGGCATTTGGCCCAATCATTCTCGGCCATGCCATCGAAGAAGTGGACGCCAAGGTTGCGGAGGAAATTCGCAAGGGCGTCCTTTTCGCTATGACCGGGGAACTCGAAATCGAAGTCGAAGAGATGATGATTGAGATGGTTCCCGGCCTCGAACTGGTGCGCCTGGCCTGTTCCGGCACCGAGGCAACCATGCACGCCATCCGCGTGGCACGGGCTTATACGGGGCGCGAGATGATTGTCAAGTTCGAGGGCAACTATCACGGCTTCCACGACCACACCTTGTGGAGCACCTACGCCCCGGCAGAGGCTTACGGAAACGCACGCTCCCCGATACCGATTCCGGCTTCCTCGGGCATTCCGCGTCCGATGGGCAACCTCATCATCACCCTGCCGTTTAATGACAAGGAAGCCTTTGAGCGCACGATGTTCTCATACGGACATCTGATTGCGGCAGTCATCACCGAGCCGTGCCAGGGCAATTGCGGCGCCATCCTGCCCGAACCGGGCTTCCTGCAACTCATCCAGCAGAAATGCGAAGAGTACGGCTCGCTCTTCATCCTCGATGAAGTCAAGACCGGATTCCGCATTGCCAACGGCGGCGCGCAGGCCTACTACAACCTGAAACCCGACCTGATGACCTACGCCAAGGCCCTCGGCAACGGCTACCCGGCGGCGGCTTTCGGCGGCAAAGAAAAGGTCATGCGCATCATCGGTCACGGCGTCGCCCAGGGTGGAACATACACCAACAATAAGCCTGGCGTGGCCGGGGCCTGGGCCACCCTCAAGATGCTCAAGGAAAAGCCGGTGCTCAAGACCATCGAAGAGCGCGGACGACGCCTTATGGGCGGCCTGAGCCAAATCCTGACCGAAGAGGGCCTGGTTCACTGCATGAACGGCTACCCGGCCATGTTCACCTACGCCCTCGGCGTCGAAAAAGTGACCAACCAGCGCACCTGGAACGAAAGCGACCACGACCTGTACCTGGACATTATCGATGCGCTCATCGAGCGCGGCGTCATGCCCGACCACGATGCCCGCGAACCCTGGTTCCTGTGCTACGCCCACAGCGACAAGGACATCGACGACACGCTGACGGCTTTCCGCGAGGCGGTCAAGGCGTGTAAAAAATAATCAATTATGGGTAGGGGCGACCCAACGGATCGCCCCTACGGGATGAATATGACCCAACTAACCAGCAAAGAAATGATTGACCTGAGCCGCGAATACACCTTCTTCTCCTGGTCGGTGCAGGCGCAGGTTAATCCGATTCCGGTTACAAAAGCCGAGGGGATATATTTTTGGGACGCCGACGGCAAGCGCTACATCGATTTCTCCTCACAACTGATGAACACCAATATCGGCCACCAGCACCCGAAGGTGGTTGAGGCCATCCAGAAGCAAGCCGCCGAGGTCTGCTTTGTGCATCCCGGCAATACCACCGAAGCGCGCGCCCTGCTGGGCAAAAAACTGGCCGAAGTAACCCCCGGCAAGTTGAAGAAAACCTTTTTCACCCTCGGCGGCTCGGAAGCCAACGAAAACGCCATCAAAATTGCCCGCTTTTACACCGGGCGGCATAAAATCCTGGCGCGTTACCGCTCGTATCACGGCGCGACGCATGGCGCAGTTGCCCTGACCGGCGATTACCGCCGCCTGGCGGTTGAGCCAACCATGCCGGGCGGAGTCCATTTCCTCGACCCGTTCTGCTATCGCTGCCCGTTTGGGCAGAAAAAGGAATCCTGCGCCCGCGAGTGCATCAAGCACCTCGAGGAAGTCATCCTGTACGAAGGCCCCGATAAAATCGCCGCCATCATCATGGAAGGCGTGGTCGGCTCGAACGGCCTCATCGTCCCGCCGGAGGATTACTGGCCGCGCGTGCGCGAAATCTGCGACAAATACGGCATCCTGCTCATCTCCGACGAAGTCATGAGCGGCTGGGGCCGCACCGGGCAGTGGTTCGCGGTCGATAACTGGAACATCGTCCCCGACATCATCACCACCGCCAAAGGCATCACCAGCGGCTACGCCCCGCTTGGCGCGGTCATCGTCAGCGAGGAAATCGCCAAATTCTTCGACGACAAGTACCTGTACGCCGGCCTGACCTATAACGGACACGCGCTCTCCTGCGCCGCCGCGCTGGCAACCATTCAGGTGTACGAGGATGAAAACCTGCTCGAAAAGGCCCGCGAAACCGGGACATACCTGGGTGAGCGACTGGAAGCCCTCAAAGCGGCGCACCCCTCGGTGGGCGATGTGCGCTATATCGGCCTGTTTTCCACCCTTGAACTGGTGCAAAACCGCGAGAGCAAAGAAGTCATGCCCGCCAGTGTAATGGGCGCGGTTGGCAAATATCTGCGCGAAAACGGCCTGTTCACCTTCATCATGGCCAACAATCTGGGCAGCATGGTCTTCATCGTCCCGCCATTGTGCATCACCAGGGAGCAACTCGACGAGGGCTTGGCGATTGTGGACAGGGCGTTGGAGATTGCCGACAAAAATGTGAAATGACATGTAGGGGCACGGCTTGCGTCTTTTCTGACCCGCCGTGCCCCTACGGAGGAAAATATGGAAAAAATCCTTAACTACATCAACGGCGAATGGCTCGCCCCAGCCGTTTCAGACTATGTGGATGTCATCAACCCGGCGACGGGCGAGGTGGTTGCGCGGACGCCCCTCAGCCCGGCTTCCGTTATTGAGGCTGCGGCCCAGGCTGCGGCGGATGCGCTCCCGGCCTGGCGGCGCAAACCGGTCAATGAACGGGTGCAGTACCTGTTCAAACTGCGCGACCTGCTCAAGGCTAACAATGACGAAATCGCCCGGACGATTACCAATGAGTGCGGCAAGACATTCGAGGAAGCCAAAGCCGAAATGGTGCGCGCCATCGAAAACGTGGAAGTGGCCTGCGGCATGCCGATGATGTCAAAAGGCGACATCGCCGAAGACATTGCAACTGGCATCGATGAATTGATGATTCGCCAGCCGGTGGGCGTATGCGCCACGATTGCGCCGTTTAACTTCCCGGGCATGATTCCGTTCTGGTACCTGCCCTATGCCCTGGCCGCGGGCAATACCTACATCATCAAGCCCTCCGAAAAAGTGCCGATGACGATGCAGTTGATTTTCAAACTCATCGAGCAGGTTGGCTTCCCGAAGGGCGTGGTCAACATGGTCAACGGTTCAAAGGAAGCGGTTGACGCCATTCTCGACCACCCCGTCATTCGCGCGATTACGTTTGTCGGCTCGTCGAATGTGGCGAAATACGTTTACAGCCGGGCGGCGGCCAATGGAAAGCGCGTCCAGGCCCAGGGCGGAGCCAAGAACCCGGTCGTCGTCCTGCCCGATGCAGATATGGACATGGCGGTCAACATCATAGCCGATTCGGCCTTTGGATGCGCCGGTCAGCGCTGTTTGGCGGTTTCGTGGGCGGTGACGGTCGGCGAAGCGCGCAATTATTTCAACGAGGCGATTTGTGATGTGGCCGCCAGCCGCAAGGTTGGATACGGCCTCGATAGCGGAGTCCAGATGGGGGCGGTGATTAATCAGGCCAGTGTCCAGCGTATCGAGCAGTTGATTGGCCTGGGAGCGTCCGAAGGCGCTTCGGTGCCGGTGGATGGCCGGGGAACGGTCATCCCCGGTTATGAAAAGGGCAGCTTCGTGCGTCCCACCATCCTGATGGATATGCAGCCGGGCAGCGAAATCTGGAAGACCGAGATTTTCGGCCCGGTGCTGGGCGTCATGCATGTCGATTCGATTGACGAGGCGATTGCGCTGGCCAATAGCCAGGCTTACGGCAACCAGGCCAGCCTGTTCACCTCGAGCGGCGCGGCGGCGCGCAAGTTCCGCTACGAGGTCGAGGCGGGCAACATTGGCATCAATATCGGCGTCGCGGCCCCGATGGCGTTTTTCCCCTTCTCCGGCTGGAAAGAGTCGTTCTACGGCGACATGCATGGCCAGGGGATGGATGCGGTCGAGTTCTTCACCCAGAAGAAGGTGGTTGTGGAGCGCTGGCCGAAGGAGTGGACGAGAAAATTTTAGGTAATTACACACCTTAAAGAGTTTTAGGGTGTGTTGCAAAATTCAACCCGCCTGAGGGGGCGGGGACATTCACCAACAAGGAGCATGGACTATGGAACTTGAGGGCTATCCTTATATCTGGCTGATTGTGACGTTCATTGTGGGCTTTTTCCTGGTCCGCATGGGCGTCGGCATCTGGGCCTCGCGCAAGGTTTCAGATGCCGCTGATTACATCGTAGCCGGACGCCGCCTGCCGATTTATATGGTGGGCGCATCGGTGATGGCGACCTGGTTTGCCGCAGAGACGTTGATGGGGGCCTCCTCCACCGGCTACCAATACGGCTTTCAGGGTGTTATTTTCGACCCGTTTGGGGCGGCGGCCTGCCTGTTCCTTTCGGGGTTCTTCTTCACCCGCATGATGCGCCGCGCCCGCTACCTGACGGTGGTGGACTTCTTTGAGCGCCGCTATGGTGACAAGATGACCGTGTTTGCCTCAATTGCCCAGTTGATGACCTATTTTGTCTGGACTGCGGCACAGTTTGTGGCGGCTGGCACGATTGTGAATGCCCTCTTTCCTGACATTCCGATCGGAATCGGTGTAATGCTGGTTGCCATTTGGGTGACGGGCTATACCATGCTCGGCGGTATGCTGGCTGATACGATGCTCGACTTCATGCAAATGTTTTTCACCGCAGGCGGCATGGCCCTGATTTTCTTCTTCGTCCAGGGCGCAGTTGGTGGCTGGGAAGGGATTACCAGCATCACCTCCACACTCTATAACCCTAATCCTTTCACCCTTCTGCCGGATATGGCGGGTGAAGCGGGCTATCTCGGTTACTTCGGCGCAAGCGGCTGGATGTACTGGGGCGCGGCCTGGATGGCGATTGGTCTTGGCTCGGTGCCTACCCAGGACCTGTTCCAGCGCTCGATGTCGGCTCGCAACGAATCGACGGCGGTCTGGGGAACATATCTGGCCGGCGTGCTGTATCTTGGCTTCGGCATCCTTTCGCCCCTGGTCGGGATCATGATGTTCAAACTCGACCCGAACCTGGCCAACCCGGATAATGTGCTCGTACACGCTGCAATTACTTATGTCCCGCCTGTGCTTACGGCCGTCTTTATGGCAGCCCTGGCCTCGGCCCTGATGAGTACCTCCGACAGTTCCCTGCTGGCGGGCGCGTCGGTGGTTACCCAAAACCTGTTCCCTCTGGCCGGGAAAAAGCTCGATGCCGTAAACGAGGTCAAGTGGACACGCATCATGGTGCTGGTTAACGGCATTATCGGTGTGGTGATTGCGCTGTATGCGCAGGTCATTTACGAACTGGGTGTGGTCGCCTGGACGCTCCTGCTGGTCGGTCTGTTTGTGCCGTTTGCCTTTGGTATGTACTGGAAGAAAGCCAATCAGTGGGGCGGCGTGGCGGCAGTGGTTGGCGGCTGGGGCAGTTGGGCCATCCTGACCTGGGTCACCTACAAATTTGGCCTGTTTGGCGAAGAATCCACCGGCCTGATTTGCTCAGGCGGCGACCTGAGCCTGCTGACCATCTTCTCGGACGAGTGGTGGTGCGGTTTCTGGGATGGGGTTTATATTGCATCCTTCCCAGCCTTTCTCATCTCATTGCTCTTGATGGTGGTGGTTTCGCTGACAACCCAAAAGACCGATGCGCCCAAACCGATCACCGATGTGGACGGCAAGGTTATGGATAACAATCCGTTCCACTATCTGGGCATCATCAACATCAAAGACGCCTTGCGCAAGATGCGCCCTGACGAATACGACGATTAGTTAGTTAGTGCGTAGGTTGACTGTCACTTTTCAAGTGACAGTCAACCTACGCAAAAGGAGAGACCATGCCACAAAATCTGACTTCTGCACAGGAATACGCCCAGAAGTGGCTCGAAATCATCAAAAACCCTGAACGCCCGCCCGAAGAGATGGGCAAGTGGATTATCCAACAATCCATGTACAACTTTGCCGAGCATTTCAACAAGGGCTGGCTCGATTATCGCAAATCGGTTACACAGGCCGGGCAATGGGCGGCCACCGAGTGGACCGGGCGCGGCGCAACCTTCGAGGATGTGCTGGGACGCAAGTTCATCGACTTTTTGGGCGGCTTCGGTATGATGGATTTGGGCTGGAGCCATCCCGAAGTGGTTGCCGCTGTACAAGCGCAGTTGCTGCGCACGCCGATGCCTTCGCAGGAACTGATTGACCCTCTGCGGGGTGTACTGGCCAAAGTGCTGGCGGATATTACCCCCGGCGACCTGAAATATGCCTGGTTCGCTGCTAGTGGAACTGAATCGATTGAAGCAGCGATAAAACTCGCCAAGGTCTATACCCAGAAGCCCGCTTTCATTGTCTCGGTCAAGGGTTTTCACGGCAAGACCATGGGCTCGCTCTCGATGATTGGCAAATCCGATTATCGCGCCCCGGCTGGGATGCTCTACGGCGGGCCGGTCTATCACGTGCCTTTTGGCGATGCCGATGCGGTGGAAAAGCAACTCGAAATCTGCGACAAAATCGGTATCGGCGTGGCGGCTGTACTCATGGAACCCATCCAGGGCGAGGCCGGCGGCATCGTGCCGCCGGATGATTTCTGGCCGCGCATCCGCGAGGCGACGAAGAAGTATGGAACCCTTCTCATCGCCGACGAGGTACAGACCGGACTGGGACGCACCGGCAAACTGTGGGGAGTCGAACACTGGAATGTTGTCCCCGACATTATCGCTGTAGCCAAATCGCTGGGCGGCGGCGTGATGCCGATTTGCGCCGTCATCACCACCGAAGAGATTTTCCAGCCCTTCATGTATCCCAATCCCTTCCTTCAAACCACCACCACCGGCGGCGGCGCGCTGGCCTGTTCGGCAGCAATAGCGGCTATCAATGTCACCGTCCGCGACCGCTTGTGGGAAGCGGCAGAGGAAAAAGGGAACTACATCATGGAAAAAGTGCAGGCCCTGGCCGCGAAGCACCCGAGTGTCTACGCCAGGGTAACAGGCAAAGGCCTGCTCATCGGCCAGCACTTCCAGACCCCCGAATTGGGCGGCAAGGTTTCGGCCGAGTTGTTCAGGCGCGGCGTACTCGTCGCCGGGACGTTGACCAGCGCGCAGACCATCCGCATCGAACCGCCGCTGGTCATCACCTACGATGAAATCAACCAAGGGCTGGCCGCGCTGGAGGAAGCCGTTGCGGCAGTTGCGGGCGGCAAAACATAGCAGCCCGATGAGTTTTTTGCAAATTTTTGTTGTTCAAGGCATCAAATCAGGCTATAATCTCTTGACTTGATGCTTAAAAATCAAATACCGGGGTGTGGGTTTCGCCAGGCCCGCGCCCCGGGCACTTCTTTTTGAGGAGCAGTGCATGAGCGAACTTGCCGTCGAATTACGCGACGTCGTTAAGACATTCCAGACGCCCGAAGGAACACCGGTTAATGCCGTCGACCGCGTCAACCTTCAAATTCAAAACGGGGAATTTTTCTCGATGCTGGGGTCTTCCGGCTGCGGGAAAACCACCTCCCTGCGCATGATTGCCGGTTTCGAGTGGCCGACGAGTGGGGAAGTGTTCATCGCAGGCCAGCCACAGGGACACAAACCACCCTTCCAGCGCCCGGTTAACACCGTTTTCCAGAATTACGCCCTCTTCCAACACATGACCGTTTTCGACAACGTCGCCTTTGGTTTGCAAATGGCGAAACGCCCTGGGGACGAAATCATCCGCCGGGTGGGCGAAGCGTTGGAAATGGTCAAACTCGGCAGCATGGAAAAACGCTATCCTCGCCAGTTGTCGGGCGGGCAGCAGCAGCGCGTGGCCCTGGCGCGGGCGCTGGTCAACCGTCCGCAGGTGCTTTTGCTCGACGAGCCGCTCGGCGCGCTCGACCAGAAATTGCGCAAGGAAATGCAGGTCGAATTGAAACTGCTCCAAAAGGAAGTCGGCATTACCTTCATCTTCGTTACCCACGACCAGGAGGAGGCCCTGAGCATGTCCGACCGGATTGCGGTGATGAGCCTCGGCAAGGTGCTGCAAATCGGCTCGCCGGTCGAGATTTACGAACGCCCCAACTGCCGCTTTGTGGCCGACTTTATCGGCGAAACCAACTTCCTTGAGGGCCAGGTCCGCGCTGTCGATGGCGAAAAGGTCATCGTTTTTGTCCCGGCTCTGGAGGCGGAGATTGCCGGGGTGGGCTACCAATCCTTCCATAACGGCCAGCAGGTATCCCTTTCGGTGCGCCCTGAAAAAATCCACCTGGCCGAACAGCCCCCCGATGGGCAGAAATCCTTCCCGGTGCGCGTCACCCAGGTTTCCTACATCGGCTCCGATACCCGCGTGCTGGTGCAGGCCGGGAAAACCACGCTGAAGGTTGCCGAGCAGAATAAAATCTCGACCCTCGACCCTGACGCCTACTTCCAGAACGGCGAGCAGGCCTTTGCCAGTCTGACGCCTGAAAACACGCTGGTTTTGCCCGTGGACGAGGTGCCCTGATGCTGCAACAACTGCGCGAAAACAAATCCCTGCAAGGCGCTTTGCTCATCCTGCCGACAATGGTTTTTATGGTCGGCCTGCTCATCATCCCCCTGGCCCTGACCCTGGTGGCCAGTTTCGGGCAGCGCAGCCCCGATGGCGGCGTGATTTTCACTTTTTCGCTCGATAACTACATCCGCCTGCTTGGTTTCCAGCCGGGATGTTTGCAGCCCTCCTGCTTCGACAGCCTGTACCTGCAAATCTTGTGGCGTTCGCTGACCCTGGCCTTCCAGACAACGGTTCTGGTTATCCTGCTGGCTTACCCGCTCTCCTATTTCATTGCCCGCGCCCCGCGCAAACGCCGCACGACCTTTCTCTTCCTGGTACTCGTGCCGCTGTGGACGAATTTCGTCATTCGCGTTTATGCCTGGATGATGATTTTACGCACCCAGGGCGTGCTGAACGGTTTTCTGGGCTGGCTGGCCGGGCTGCTGGGAATCCCGTTTGCGCCGCTTGAAATGCTCTACACCCCCGGCGCGGTGCTGGTCGGCATGGTCTACGAATTCCTGCCCTTCATGATTTTGCCCATCTACACCTCGCTTGAAAAAATCGACCCCTCGCTCTATGAAGCGGCGGCAGACCTGGGCGCAAACTCATTCCGTACCTTCCTGCGTGTCACCCTGCCGCTCTCGTTGCCCGGCATGGTCGCCGGGACAATCCTGGTCTTTATTCCGGTCATGGGGATGTTTGTGGTCTCAGACCTTTTGGGCGGACGGCAGGTTATCCTGGTTGGGAACTTAATCCAGCGCCAATTTCTGGACGCGCGCGACCCGACATTTGGCAGCGCCGCTTCGCTTATCCTCATGGTGATGACCCTGCTGGTGACCTACTTCTACACCCGCAAGTTCGGCTTTGGGGAGGAGATTGTGGCCGCATGAACGCCCAAAAACGCTCCCCGCTCGTTTCGAGCATGGCTTTCCTGGTTTATTTGTTCCTATACGCGCCCATTATCGTGCTGATACTTTATTCGTTCAATGCCTCGCGCACCAACATCCTGTTCGAAGGTTTCATCACCGGTTTTGGCCCCCTGCAAATGCAGGGCAGCACGGTTTTGCAAAGTCCCTGCGGGCCGTTCCACTGGTTTTGCGAGTTGAGCAAAAACCGTGAAGTGATGAACGCCACCCAAAA
>JAGVAO010000044.1 GCA_020060235.1 Anaerolineales bacterium
ATACTCTCGATCTGTTGGGCTGAGTTGTATGTGTGGCTTCTTCATCTGGCTATTTTCCACCAGATGCTCATCTTTGTCAAAAATTTATTTTACGATGTAGTAAGCAGGCATTGTTGCAGAAGTAAATCCGCTTCCCGTGATATTCTGCGGTGGGGTATTTTTCCGGCTCTTTAATCTTGCCGCCGCACACAGTTTGGGTAATCTGTTTCTCAATCGTCATTTCTATCTTCTCGGTGTCGAATTTGTCCCCACACCCAAAACACAATCATCGAAACCGACAATCCCATTAGCAAGGCAATCCAGGTAGGATTGGGCTTTATGCCAAAAAATCTCTCGCCAATTAACAAGAAAATGAGTATGCCTATCAAAAAGGCCAGGATACATATAATTTCTGACAAACCAGACTTCTCTTTTCCAGGCAGGGGATTGGGTTTATAGGGAGGGCACATCATCATCAATCTTATATAGATACATCTATTTACGAAACCGCCAAATGACTTGGCCCAGTGTAGGCCATTTGGCCTATGCAATCGTCCGGAACATTTGGGGTAAGCCATTCTACGCACCCAAAAACAGGCAATTCGGCGCTTCCCGGGTAAGGCCCCCGGATTTATTATTAGTAATAGAAAGTTTAAACCAATGACAAAGGAGTATGACCCATGAATAACGCCCTGAAATATATCCTGGTTGGTGTACTGTTTTTTGCGCTGGGCTTTGTTGCAGCAACGCCTTTTTGGGGAGTCGGAGCTTCCTCGATTACTGGCTGCGGCTGGGGTCAAGATGGCACAGCCTGGGGAATGGGCCCTGGCATGATGCCAGGCGGCTGGGGATTTCCTGGCGGCATGATGACTGGTTTTGGCATGTTTGGCGGGTTGATGATGTTTGGTATGTTCCTGTACCCGGTCTTGATTGTTGGACTGATTGCGGCTGGTATTGTCTGGCTGGTAAAAGCGGCACAAAGGCCAAATCAGCAGCCGTAAAAAGATATTTCAAGCCATTGCTTTGATAAAGTAAACCAGGTTGTTGCCAAAGGAAGTTAAATTAAAGTGCCCCGTTTTGGACGGGGGATGTGGGTGCAAAATCCCACTGGCAGCAATGTGGCTGGTTTGCCCAGTTGCATCGCGCCACTCGAATATCAAGTTCGAGTGGCGGTTGCTTTTCCTAATCTTTCCGAGCTGCTTACTCTAATCGTTCTTTGAACTGTATAAATTTCTCGACATGATTTTCCACCATGGACCAGCGCTCAATCTCTGCCAGGTCAACTGCGTGTTGTTGAGCAACCAGCACCGCCTGCTCCAGCCCTTGTAGGTCATCCCAAAAGTAGAAGGCGCATAAGCGGTCTTTGACACAATCGGTCGCAGAAAGCACACGTAAAGAACCGGTCTCAAGTGTCACCTCCTGAACATCCCTGACTGGTTCTTCACCCACCGCCAACGGCCCGCTCGGAAACTCGACGATATGCTTGCTGTCAGAATGTCGAAAATAGCGTTCCCGCTCTGCAAAACCAATCGATGCCATTGCCTTGCGCAATTTTGCCTGGCGCGTAAAAGCCACATTGACCAGGTCAATATCCTTGGAGACGTATAGGTTTTGGCTGTAAAGCGAAACCACCGAGCCGCCGGAGAGTACCACATCGATTCCCTGTTGGCGCAAGTGGTCATGGACATAGGCAGCCAGTTCAAGCTGCGTCATCTGCGAGATTGGCTTCATCCGGTTTTCCTCGTCTGCGCGGACGGCGGCGGTTCATTGTCAAGTCTGTGCGCGTGGTTTCGGGGTAAAAGGTCAGGGCTTTGGCCAGCAGGGCCTGCAATTCGGCGAGAAAGGGGTAGCGCGGATTGAAAACGTACAGGCGCGTGCGTCCTACCTTGCGGCTGACGAGAATACCGCCAACTTCCAACTTGTCGAGTTGTTTCTGAATGCCGTACAGGTCGGTTTCAAAGAACAGGGCAATCTCGCGGGCATAGCCTTCCCCGCGCGCCTGGATGAAAATAAGCGCCCTTTCAGCGTTGGTTGAGCCAAGCAATGGTTCGAGCATGAGTTCACCTGGATAGACTATGAAAAATGGTTATATAACCAATATAGTTGGTATTATAGCCGACTTGCAGGCTAAAGGCAAGCCAGGAAAATATGCTCAGAGAATTATGGTGTTACAAACACAAACTGCCAAAAGGCCAAACAAGGCGGTTTTTTTTGCGAAAAACCCATAAACTATCATCAGGGAATTGTCAGTATCTTATCGTCAAGCGCACATGTTAATAGTGACAATCATCACCCAAATGTCACTGGTGAATCTTTTCAGAATTAGGAGTATTATCAATATATGCTCCATCGCCTCTTCCACAAAGAACGCAGCCAGCGCATCAGCCGCGCCCAGGGGCAGGTGAGGCCTGACCCCGGCCGTTGCGTGCAATGCGGAATCTGCTCGTTCAACTGCCCGGTGGAAATTGACGTGCGCCGCCATGCCTGGCAGGGCGAGCCGGTCATCCATAGCCGCTGTTTGACCTGCGGCGAGTGCGTGGCGCGCTGTCCGCGCGCGGCGCTGGCGTTTGAGCGAACCAATCTGTTCGCGGAGAAAGAAGCATGACCCATTACGTCCTGCTCGGCACGGGCGTTGCCGCTATCACCGCCGCCGAAGCCATTCGCGCACATGACTCTGGGGGCGAATTAACCCTGGTGGGCGACGACCCTTTTGGCTATTACTCGCGCCCGGGCCTGGCCTACTACCTGATTGGTGAACTGGGCGAGGAAATGCTTTATCCCTACCGCAAGGAAGACTTTCTCAAACTCAAGATGCGTTTTTATCGCGCTTGCGCTACCCGGATTTTCCCCGCTGAAAAGCAGGTGGAACTGGATAATGGAACACGTTTGCCCTATGACAAACTGCTGATTGCCACTGGCGCGCAAGCTGTGCCGCTCAACATCCCTGGCTCAGACTTGAAAGGTGTGTACAAACTTGACCATCTTGCTGATGCCCGTGCTTTGCTGGCCGATGCCAAACACGGGCGCACTGCGCTGGTCATCGGGGGCGGTATCACCGCGCTGGAACTGGCGGAGGGCTTGGCGGCACGCGGCGTCCGGGTGCATTACATCCTGCGTGGGGAGCGTTACTGGCCCGCTGTGTTGGACGAACTCGAATCGGGCGTCATCGAAAGCCTGCTGGCACAGGAAGGTATCAGCCTGTACCACAAATGCGAAATTGCCGAAATCCTGGAAAAAAACGGTAAGGTGAACGGCGCTCGCCTGGTAGATGGCCGCACGCTCAAAGCCGACCTTCTGGCCTACGCTATTGGCATCGCTCCACGCATCGAGTTGGCGCGTGAACCCGGGCTGACTTGTGAACGCGGCATTCTCGTCAACGAGTTCATGCAAACCAGCCAGCCCGACATCTACGCTGCCGGAGATGTCGCCCAGGTATTCGACCCTGCCAGCGGGAAGTACCTGCTCGACAGCCTGTGGAATCCCGCCCGCGAGCAGGGACGCACCGCCGGTTTGAATATGGCCGGGCCGGCCACCGCTTACATAAAACCCGCCGCTTTCAATGTCACCCGCCTGGCCGGGCTGACCACGACTATCATCGGCGCAGTCGGCTCGGGGCAAGACCCCGACCTGCTTGGCATAGCACGCGGTGACAGCGAAACCTGGCGACAAGTACCGGATGTCATCGTCGCCCAGGGCGGATTTGAAGTCAACCGCCTGCGCCTGATGGTTGGCGAAAAACACATTCTCGGCGCGGTCATCATGGGTGACCAGAAACTTTCCCGCGCCCTGCAAAACCTTGTCACCCAAAAAATCGATATCACCTCCATCCGCGCCCAACTCCTCGCCCCCCATGCCCCGATTGCCGATATTTTGGCTCAATTTTGGTCAATCACTCAATCACTCAATCACTAAATCACCAAATCGCCTAATCCCTATGCTCCGCTCCTCCAAAGAACTCATCCTCGCCTTCCTTGCCTGTCTGCTGATAGCCGCCAGCTATGCCGCCGTGCTCTTCTTCACTCGTGAAATTCCCGCCGCGGGCGGTTTCTATGGACATCTCATCGGCATCCTCGGTTTTATCCTGATGCTGATGACTGAAACGCTCTACAGCCTGCGCAAGCGCACCCGCTCCGCCCGCTGGGGACGCATGGCCGGCTGGCTTCAATTCCACATCTTTACCGGCATCGTTGGCCCCTTTATGGTTCTCCTGCACACATCCTGGAAATTCAACGGGCTGGCAGGTGTCACCCTGCTGCTGACCGGTGTCATCGTCCTAAGTGGATTCATCGGACGCTATATCTATACCCGTATCCCGCGCACTGCGGACGGCATCGAAGACCCCGGCCTGGTGGGGACCATGCAGGCATCTGCCCTTGCCAACGCCCGCCGCCTGATGTCGCTTTGGCATACGATTCATATTCCCATTGGCATGGCACTTTTTACTGCCGCCTTCGTTCATATTCTTGGTGCGCTCTACTATGCAACTTTCTTGAGATAAGTCATGAACAGCAACAAACTCGGTTGCCTTTCCCCGCTTGCCATTTTTACCGCCATCCTGACGCTGGCAATCATTCTTGTGTGGGAACTCTTGAGTGGAAATTTGATGTTCACCGCTGGTGCGTTGAATGCCCAGCCTGGCCAACTATTGGGTGGAACGACATCCCATTATGAGTTTGGGCGCGAGTGCGAAAAATGCCACGTTGCGCCCTGGTCAGATGAGACGATGGCGGATCGCTGCGTGGCCTGCCACATCGATATTCAGGCTGAATTGCAAAATCCTGGCGAGTTGCATGGCGCCATCCTGGCCGAAAATCCATCCGAGCCATGCCGCGCCTGCCACCATGAGCATCGCGGGCAAAACGCTGCTTTGATAGATGTCAACCCGGCTCTCTTTCCTCATGATGTGCTCGAATTCTCACTCAATTCTCATGCTGAGACTGATGCGGGCATCCCTTTTACCTGTAACGATTGCCACACACCGGATTATGAAGCCTTTGAAGTCAACCTGTGCGCAGATTGCCATAAACAACGCGATATGGTGTTGATAACCAGCCATATGCTGGATTTTGGCGGAGACTGCCTGGCTTGCCATGATGGAAAAGAGAGCCTGGGTAAAAATTTCGACCATAACAAGGTGCAATTTGCCCTAACAGGTAAGCATTCAGATGTAATTTGCTCGAAATGCCACTTGGGTGCTCGCAAACTGGCTGATTTACAATCTGCGCCAGTGATTTGCGAAGCCTGTCATGTACAGGATGACCCGCATGCCAATCGCTTTGGCAGTGTTTGCGCGGATTGCCATAATACCGAAGGCTGGCAGGTTGACGTGAAATTCAACCACAATCTGGCCAATTTTATTCTTGAAGGCGAACACATCAATGTGACCTGCGAACAATGTCACACTACCCCACATCGGTTTGCTGGCACCCCATCCGACTGCTACTCCTGCCACGAACAGGATGATGAACACAATGGCGACTATGGCACTGATTGTGCCGTTTGCCATAACCCCACAGATTGGAATAACGCCGACTTTGACCATAATCTGTTTGAATTCAAACTGGAAGGGGCACATGCCGATGCAAAGTGCCTGGATTGCCACACTAATAATGTATTTAAAGATACACCACAAGATTGTTTTTCCTGTCACAAGCAGGATGATAATCATAAAGGTCGTTTCGGCGAATCATGCTCTCTGTGCCACAGCACCAGCCAGTGGAATCCATCCACCTTTAATCATAATCTGTCCAAATTCCCGCTTACCGGGCGGCATACCAGCGTTTCTTGTGAAAGATGTCATCCGGCAGCGCGTTTCCAGGGGTCGCCAATTACCTGCATTGGCTGTCATGGCGAACCAGCGTACCATGCCGGAATGTTCAGCAGTAACTGCGCTCAGTGCCATAACACCAATAACTGGTACGCACGCTACACCGGGCCTCATCCTGGCATATCCGACGATGATGGCGGCAGCGGCGTCAGGCACGGTGGGGAAGGCTGCCGTTCATGTCACACGCAGACACTCTCAAAAGCGACCTGCACAAAATGCCACGATAGCAATGACGGTGGCGATGACGATGATTAAAACCGCTGGAAATGAGTGGCCAAAAAACCGCTCATTTCTCTTAAGGGCGGATGCTTATCTGACCACCCATACTCTCAGGTCAATTCGTAAGACGATATCGATGGCACAGGTAAAAGGCAGCATCTGTGAATGCGCCAATTTGTACTTTGCACCCCTGTTCAAATGAACGTACAACGGCTTGGTTGTCTCTCCCCGCTCGCCATTTTTAGCGGATTTCTCGTTATATTCGTCCTGCTTGTTGCCGAAATCATCAATGGCAACGCCATGTTCAGCCCTGGCGCGCTCCACG
Organism: Anaerolineales bacterium; assembly: GCA_020060235.1. Lineage (GTDB taxonomy): Bacteria > Chloroflexota > Anaerolineae > Anaerolineales > Villigracilaceae > UBA8950. The sequence continues at coordinate 6,351 of JAGVAO010000044.1, forward strand.
CCGCCCATGCCGACATCGGTGACGACTGCGGTCAGTGCCACGCGCCCTTTTGGGTCTCCGGGCGCATGACCGAGCGCTGCCTGTTCTGTCACACACAAATTCAGGGGGAAATGGGAGATTCATCCACCCTGCACGGGACTCTCGTTAAAGGGGCGACATCCGCCTGCCAATCTTGCCACACGGAACACGCCGGGCCTTCAGCCGGTCTGACCGTTATGGATGCTTCATCCTTCCCCCATGCCGCCACCGGCTTCGCCCTCACAGGGCATGAGATTCGTTCCCCGGGCATTTCCTTTACCTGTAGCGACTGCCACACCGAGAGCATTTCCCGTTTCGACGCGCTCACCTGCGCTAAATGTCACCGCAGCCTCGACGCCGCCTACACCGAAAGCCATCTCGCCACTTTTGGCGCGGACTGCCTCGCCTGTCACGACGGCGTTGACCGCTACGGCGATTTCAGCCACAGCCAGACCGCGTTTGATTTAACGGGGGCCCACCTGCGGGTGGATTGTTCCGCGTGTCACGCCGGGGCGCGGAAAATTGCCGATTTGCAATCCACCGACCGGGCCTGCGAATCCTGCCATCTCAAAGATGATGCCCATAACCGCGAGTTTGGCATCCAGTGTGGCGTCTGTCACTCCCCCGAAGCCTGGAAACCCGCCAAATTTGACCACAACCTGAGCAACTTCCCGCTCGAAGGCAAGCATGTGGGCGTGGAATGCGCCGCCTGCCACAAGGATAATGTCTACAAAGGCACGCCCACCGAATGCGCCGCCTGTCATGCCGACCCGATTTACCATCTTGGCATGTTTTCCGGCCAGGCCTGCTCACACTGCCATACCACCGCCGCCTGGCGTCCGGCCCCTTACAACGGCCCGCACACCTTCCCGATGAATCACGGGCAGGAACGTAGCCGCATGAACACCTGCGCCGACTGTCACCAGCCCACCCTGGCGCAGTGGACCTGCTACACCTGCCACGACCGTGCTGAGACCGAGCAGGAGCACCGCAAAGAAAATATCGCTGACTTCACCGACTGCCTGCGCTGTCACCCCACCGGTCGGGAAGATGAAGCCGAGGACGGCGGGGACGATGATTAGTTGGCGGGCTGTTTCTTTCGCAGGACCATCACGCGATACATCCCGTTGAACAAGGATGGCACATCCTGTTCAACAGCACAGGCACAGCCTTGTGACATTTCGCTGTAAGCGCGGGTGATGTCTGTGCCGAACAGGCTGCTAAAAAAGTTTACTGTTTTGCGTAAGATGGAGGGTTGGCTGTTGTCCGGCTGGAATTTATCGAAGATGACAATCCGGCCGCCCGGTTTCAGCGCCCGCAGCGTGGATAGCAGGCAGGCGCGTCCGTCGGGGACGACGCTCAGGATGAGATTCAGAATGGCGGCGTCGAAGGAGTTTTCAGCCACGAGCAGGGCCTGGGCGTCGCCCTGAATCAGTTCAACGGCGGCGCGGCAAGCGGGGAGTTTGTTCCGCGCTTGGGCGAGCATCTCCGGGCTGAGGTCGATTCCCGTTGCTTCCACGCCACTTGGCAGGAGCGGTAAATCTGCGCCTGTTCCCACACCAACCAGTAATACTTTCTCGCCGGGTTGCAAGGCCAGCATTTCCAGGGCCAGCGTGCGCCCTGGTAGAAATAGACGGCCAGTGATGGAGTCGTAGACTGGCGACCACAGGCGGTAGATGAAGCGGTTCCAGCGATTTGTCATGGTCATGTTTGTGTTCCTTGTGATGTTATTTGTGGAAACGCGGTAAAAATGCCGGAACGCGCCGGGAGTATTCCTGCCATTGCTGGCCAAATTCGGCGGACAGGATTTGCTCTTCGCGGCGGGTGCGCAGGAAGAGCATGGGGACAAACACGGCAAAATAGACGGTTGTCCAGGTGAAGTAGATGAGCAGTGCGCCCCAGGCTGCCAGCGCCAGTCCGATATACATGGGGTGACGCACCAGTGCATACGGTCCGCTGGTAACCAGTTGTTGGTCTGCAAAAAGTTGCGCGCCCATGCCGGTCGAGACGAAGTAGTTTTTGCCAAGCGCCAGCCTGCCCCACAGCACGAAAGCCAGGCCGGGGAAGTAGAGCAAAGCGCCAAGAAACAGCATCACACTGCGGGTAAGGGGGGACACACTGAGCGGCAGGGGAACCCAACCGAGCCAGGTAATCCCAAGAAACACCGCGCTTGTGACAAGATAAAAGACCGGGGAACGGAGCCAAGCAGCGTTGCTCCCGGCTGTGCGGCCTGCCTGGCGTTGAGTGCCGCGCCAGATGCTGTAGAGCAAAAATCCCAGTGTGGAGAATGCCAGAAGCCCGCCCATCCAATGAATCACAGTTTCAAGCGCCATGGTTTTGCCTTTCTATCCGGCCTGGCTGAAATAAGCCTCTACATACTTCTGATAGTCTTTATAAACCGGTATTGGGACTTCGTATTTCTTTGCCTGTGCCAGCAGGGTGAAGTACATATCTTTCATTTCGTCAGGGGAATGCCGGATGTGCCCTTCGAACATCTCACGCATCCCTTTTTGTCGGTAAAGCCATTGGGTGAGCGGCACCAGCAGGAAAAACGGTAGGTAGTAATACCTGGTTGGCACTACGTTTCGCGGGTTGATTCCCTGCCTGGTGCAGATTTCCCAACCTTCGCGCATTGCCAGGTATGATTCTTTGATGCTCTCACCCTGATTGAATCGTTCGTAATTCCCGGCTTTGATGTATGCGGCCACGCAACAGGCCGCCCAGACGTAGTGGGTGCGAATGTAGGGAACAATGTCGGGGATAATCTTGGGATTCATGCCCGCTTTTTGGAGCATCTGGTGAAGCGTTTTGACCCTCGCGGTTGTTTTCCCGTCCACTTCGCCAAGGACGGTGTTTGCCAGACTCATGCCAAAAATAACCGTGTCTATCACATTCCCGTCGCGCCCTCCGCCTGCCTTGAAGGGGTAAGCAATAACATAACGCGCCTTCTCCAGGTGTCGGTTAATCAACTCATCGTCACCCAGGCGCATGTTTTGCAGGAAAACGATGGTGGCGCCGCCTGACTTTTTAGCCAATGTTGCGAGCAGGTCTTCCAGCTGGTTGCTGTTAACCGAGACAAGGATGTAGTCATAGTCATCGTTTGTGGAAAAATCGTCCACAAAATTGGGATGGTAGCATTCTTCGATGACCGCGTCGCCGGGTTTTCTCAGGTCGAGGCAGCGAATTTGGATTCCCTGTGCCTGATATTGCCCCAATTTATTTCCCCTTACCAGGTGGGTCAGTTTGTACCCGGCTTTATGCAATTGCCATGCGTAGGTTGCGCCGATGACGCCAGCGCCGATTGTCAAGATTTTCATGCTACTTTCTCTTTTCGCACTGGATTGTGCATCAGAAAAAGGCTGCCAGATTCTCATTTTTTATGCGCAGCATGTTTTGGCGCAGCTTTTCCGCGGGAAAAGGTTTCCCGTGGGCGGGGTAGACTGTCTGCGCGCCGGCGTCCAGCATTTTCTGCCAACTGCGGTAGGCTTCATTCATATCGGTCATAAACACAGTGCAGTAGTGCGTTCTTGCCCAGAGAAGAAAATTGGCGGCGGCATCCCCACAGAACACCCCGCCGTTATCGAGTACTACCGCAATGTGGTCGATACAATGCCCGGGTGTGTAAAGCACCTGCCCGGAAACACCCAACTGGCGCAATACCTGATTGTCGTCCTCGGCAAGCAAAATATCGTTTTGTCGCAACGTAAAGGGTGGAAAGGTCAATGTCCAGCGGGGGTCCAGGCGCATCTTGATACCGGCCACCAATTTGATAAAACTGTTGAGATAGCCTCCGCCGCGGGTCTTGTCATTCTTGCCGGTTTTTAGCAATTCGCTGGCTTGTTCATGGGCTATGATGATGATTTCAGCATCGCGGGTTACTTCATTCAAGAAGCCCGCATGGTCATCGTGATGATGGGTTAATACCAGATACCGAATGTCTTCCAAACCGATGCCTGCTTTGGCAAGATTCTTTCGGTAGATGGGATAGTCATGTTGGTAGCCTGTGTCGACCTGGAGGTAGCCACCCTGGCAGGGCAGCAGGAACACGCTTGACATGCTCAGGGGGAGACTGATTGGTTTCATGGGTATCTCCGGGCGGCCAGTTTGCGCCAACGCGCTCGCCAATAACAGCGCATGTTTAGCCTTCATTAATATCTGTCATCGAGATTTCATCATCAATCGGCTCAAGGTGGGTATGGATGATGGCGTCGCCCAATGCGAAGCGCAGGTCGCACTCAAAATCCTCGGCGATGTGGTGGGCGTCGTGAACCGTCCAGTGGCCGGGAACCAGCATATGAACGGACAGGAATCGGCGCGAAGCTGCCTGTCGGGTGCGCAGGGCATGGAAATCGACCTGCTTTTCGCGGTATTTGTCCATCACTGCCGCAATCGTTTCCTTCTCAGATTCGGGCAGGGCAGCGTCCATCAGCCCGTTGACCGAGCGGCGCAGCAGGTCGATGGCCGTCCAGACGATGTTGGCGGCTACCAGCAGGGCAACGATGGGGTCGAGCACCGTCCAACCGGTCAGGGCAACCAAAACCAGTCCGCCGATGACCCCGGCCGAAGTCCAGACATCGGTCATCAGGTGTTTTCCATCGGCTTCAAGGGTAATTGATTCATGCTGCCTGCCAGCCTTCATCAGGATGCGGGCGACTACGAGATTAATGACTGAAGCAACTGTTGAGACCAGCAGCCCAACTCCCATTTGTTCCAACGGGTGCGGATTAATCAAGCGGTTGATGGCGGCGTAAGCAATCGCTGTTGCTGCGCCGAAAATCAGGATTCCCTCGATGGCGCTGGCAAAATATTCGGCTTTGCTGTGTCCGAAGGTGTGTTCATCGTCGGGCGGGCGGGCTGCAATCGTCAGCATGGCAAGCGCTACGAGCGCGCCGACCAGGTTGACCAGCGATTCGACCGCGTCTGAAAGCAGGCCGACCGAGCCGGTCAGCAGGTAGGCTATCGATTTCAGGGCGATGGTTGCCAGTGCGGCGGCAATCGAAAGCCAGGCAAAACGGGTGAGAGCAGAGCGATGTGCGGGAGATGCAGGTTTCATTTGAAAATCCGATGGGCTGGGCAGGAACTGGTCACTCCTGGATGTGGCGGATGCCTTGCTGGAACAGGGCGACGATGTGCGGGTCAACGATGCTGTAATAAACTTCCTTGCCTTCGCGCCGCGCCCGCACAATGTGCAGTTGGCGCAACCCGCGCATGTGGTGCGAAACAGCCGACTCGCTGACCCCAACCAGTTTGGCGATAGCCGAAATATTCATCTCTTTTTCCAGAATGGCGTGCAGGATACGTACCCGGCTGGTGTCGCTAAACGCGCGAAAAAGTTCTGCCACATGCGCGGCGGTATGTTCATCGAGGATGAGAGGGGTTTCCATAAAATCTCCGCTAACAA
>JAGVAO010000241.1 GCA_020060235.1 Anaerolineales bacterium
CAGACCATGACCTCGCGCCTGGTTGAACTCGATGGCGGACACAAGGTCATCAGCCAGTACGCCTTCATGCGCCGCGATTTCTGCGTCAACTACTTCACATCCACCCTGCCGTTCTCCTCCTTCGAGACCGACCGCGCTCGCTTCCTCGGCGACCACGAATACGGCACTTTCCGCAATCCGCTTTCGTTGCAGCAGCCCGAACTGGGCAACTACCAGGCCCATCGCGGCGACAACATCGCCGCCCTGCTTATCCCGCTGGGCGAAATCGGCCCCGGCGAAAGCGTCCGCTTTGCCACCCTGCTCGGGCAGGAAGAAAAAGCCGCAGACGCCCTGCCTTTTATCCAGCGATTCTCCGACCTTGCCGCCATAGACGCCGCCCTTGAAGACCTGCGCCGCTTCTGGGACGATTACCTCGGCGTCCTGCAAGTCGAAACTCCTGATACGGCCATGAACGCCATGCTCAACATCCACAATCCGCGCCAGTGCCACACCACCAAGAACTGGTCGCGCTATCTGTCGCTCTACCAGTTGGGGCTGGGCGGCTCACGCGGAATCGGCACCCGCGACTCCTCGCAGGACGTGCTCAGCGTACTGGCCTCCATGCCCCGCGAGGGCCTCGACCTGATTCGCAAACTGCTCAGCGTGCAACTGCGCGCTGGCAACGCCATGCACCAGTTCAACCCGCTCAACATGGTTGGCTCGGTGGGCGACTCGGAAGAACGCGAAGACCGCCCGCACTATTATTCCGACGACCACCTGTGGCTCGTTTTGGCGGTTTGCGCCTACATCAAGGAAACCGGCGACAGCGTCTTCCTGAACGAAATCATCCCCTTCTATGAAAAAGGCAAGGATGACGCCGCGCTCGAATCGGGCACGGTGCTGGAGCACTTGCGCCGCGCTCTGGCCTTCACCAAGTCGGATGTTGGCGCGCACGGACTCCCCCTGGCCGGTTTCGCCGACTGGAACGACACCATCAACCTGCCCACCGGGGCCGAATCGCTCTTTACAGCCAATCTGTATGGCGTGGCCCTCAACGAAATGATTGACCTGTGCCGCTTCCTCGGCGACGAGGCTTCCGCTGCCACTTACGCCGCCGACCACGCCGAAATGGCCGCCCGCGTCAACCAGCACGCCTGGGACGGCGAGTGGTACGTCCGCTATTTCGATTACGACGGCTCACCGATTGGCTCAAAAGCCAACCAGCAGGGCAAAATCTTCCTCAACGGCCAAACCTGGCCGGTGCTTTCCGGCTTTGCCACAGCCGAACGCGCCAAAATGGCCCTCGACTCGGTTCGAAAACACCTCAATACCAGCAAGGGCATCAAACTCTCGGCCCCCGGCTACAACGGCTTCGACCCGACCAAGGGCGGTGTGACCACCTATCCGCCCGGCGCGAAGGAAAATGGCGGCATCTTCCTGCATCCCAATCCCTGGGCCATGATGGCCGAAACCATGCTTGGCGATGGCGAGCGCGCCTTCGAGTATTACACCCAAATCAACCCGGCGGCCAAAAACGACATCCTCGACGAGTACGAAATCGAGCCTTACGTCTATGCCCAGAACATCCTGGCCGATGAGCACCCGCAGTTCGGGCTGGGGCGCAACTCCTGGCTCTCCGGCACGGCCTCGTGGACCTACCGGGCCGGGACGCAGTATATTCTCGGCATCCGCCCCGAGTACAACGGCCTGCGCATCGACCCGTGCATCCCCGCCGCCTGGGACGGCTTCAACGTCACGCGCAAATTCCGCGGCGCGACCTATCAAATTGCGGTTAAAAACCCGAATCACGTTTGCAAGGGTGTCGCAAAACTGGTGGTAGACGGTAAAATTTTGGAAGGAAATCTGGCCCCCGTCTTTGCGGATGGGTCGACCCACACCATCGAGGTTACTTTAGGCTGATGAACAACTACTACGGACACCCCACCCGCCGCCTGGCTACCGATTATTTGACTCTCGACTACCTGATAGCCGCCGGCCCGCGCCTGGTGCGGCTTTCGCTGGCGGGCTCAGATGTCAACCTGTTGGGCGAGGCCCCTGACGTGGGCTGGGAGACGCCGACTGGCTATTATCACCTGCTGGGCGGGCACCGCCTGTGGGCCTCGCCCGAGGAACCGGGCGTTACCTACGCCCCCGACGATAGCGGCCTGGCGGTGCGCGAAATCCCCGAGGGTGTCGAACTGACCTGGGAGCCGAAAACAGGCGAGGGCGGGATTGCGAAATTCATCCGCATCGAACCGGAAAATGACCGGGCCGCCATCCGCTTTGTCCACCGCATCACCAACCGCTTCGCGTATCCCGTCACTTTTGCGCCCTGGGCGATTACGGTTTTGCCGCTGGGAGGCACGGCCTACCTGCCCTGCCCGCCGGTTGGCGAAGATTTCCAGCCTGACCGCGCCCTGGTGTTGTGGCCCTACGTGCGCTGGAACGACCCGCGCCTGGGACTGCACGAAGCCGGGCTGACGGTCAAGGGCGAAGCGCTCATGCCGCCCATCAAGGTCGGCGCATTTTCGGCCTCCGGCTGGACGGCTTATGAGCGCGAGGGTGTCCTGCTGTTCAAATGTTTCGAGCCGCTGGTTGGCGAGTATTCAGACATGGGTTGCAACGTCGAGATTTATTGTTCTGACAAAGTGCTCGAACTCGAAACCCTGGCCCCGGCCATGCACCTGCGCCCCGGCGAGTCGACCGAGTTTTCTGAAATTTGGGAAATCCACACCGGCGAGGCTGCCTCAGAGATTTTGGCCGAGTTTCAATAAGGAGGGCTTGTGACCGTTGAACTCGAACTGACCGTTATGGATGGGACCAATCCCGGCGGGGTGCTGACCGAGCGTTTGCGTCCCTTCGAGGAGGCCCACAAGGTTAAGATTAACCTGACCATTCTGGCCTGGGAATCGGCCTGGACGGACATCGTCAAATATGGCCTGTACGGGCGCGGGCCGGATGTTTCGGAGATTGGCTCGACCTGGCTGGCCAGCCTGGTGGGCATGAATGCCCTGCGTCCGTTTGAAGACGCCGAGGCCGAGCGGCTCGAACCGCAGGCCTTCCTGCCGCAGTTGTGGGACAATGGCATTTACGAAGGGGCTTTATATGGCATTCCCTGGTTTGCCGATACACGCCTGATTTATTACCGCCGCGATATTCTGAAAAGGGCCGGGGTTAACCCCTCGCAGGCATTTACCTCAGCGCAGTCACTGGAGCAGGCCATCGGGCAGTTGAAAAAAGCCGGGGTCGATACGCCCTGGCTGGTGCCGACTGACCGCACCCTGAACAACCTGCACATCCTGGCGGCCTGGGTGTGGGGCGCGGGCGGCGATTTCCTTGGCGCGGATGGCAGGGAAATCCTGATAGACAGGCCCGAAAGCCTGGAAGGGTTTGCCAATTACTTCCGTCTGGGGCGACACATTTCGGCGCGGGCGATGGGCCTGAGCGACAATCTTGCCAATCGCCGTTTTCGACAGGACAAGGCCGCCATGCTTGCCAGCGGCCCCTGGGTGCGCCTGACCGAAGCCGAATCGCTCAAGGTGGTGCGCGACAATTACGACGCCGCGCCCCTGCCGGGCGTGCCGTTCATCGGTAGTTCGCACATGGTCGTCTGGAAACATTCCCCGCACGGCGAACTGGCCTGCAAACTGGTCGAATTCCTGACCTCGGCGGACTTCCAGCGCGAGTTTTACCAGGTCCCCAGCCTGTTCCCCTCGCGGACAGCCCTGCTGGAAGAAGAATTGCGCGACGACCCGGTCTGGCGCGCTAGCGTCGAATCGATTCGGCGCGGGCGAACTTTCCCGGTGGCTTCGCTCTGGGGGCTGCTCGAAGACCGCCTGTCGGTTGAAATTGGCAAAATTTGGGGTGATTTTGCAACCAATACCCGCAGCGAAAGCGTTGAAGGGCTTGTCGGCAGGCACATTACTGCCCTGGCCCAACGCTTGCGCGCGCCATCGGGTTTTTAGAAAAAAAGAGTCAACGTTTGGCAGTGATTTTCATGTAAAAAGTCACTGGATAAGGCTTTTTTGCGGTATTATCATAGTGTTGAGCCTTATCTATTATCATTAATCAGGAGGAATGTATGCCAGCGTTAGACGAAGTCCTGTCCATTATCCTTGGCGGCGGGCGCGGCGCGCGCCTTTATCCGCTGACAAAGTTGCGCTCGAAACCCGCCGTGCCGATTGCGGGCAAATACCGCCTGATAGATATTCCGATTAGCAATTGTATTAATTCCCACATCTACCGCATCGCGGTGCTGACCCAGTTTCACTCGGTTTCGCTGCACCGCCATATCACCAATACCTATCAGTTTGACCATTATCACGCCGGATGGGTGCAGATTTTGGCCGCCGAGCAAACCCTGACCAGCGACGACTGGTACCAGGGCACAGCCGACGCGGTGCGCAAGCAAATCCGTGAGATTCAGGCTTCGGGGGCCAAGTATGTCTTAATCCTGGCGGGCGACCATCTTTATCGCATGGATTACTCCAAAATGGCGGCCTTTCACTGGGAAAAAGAAGCCGATATTACCGTCGCCGTCCAGCCGGTTTCGCGCCAGGAGGCCTCGCGCCTGGGCATCCTCAAGCGCGGCGAAGAAGACCGCATTGCGGCCTTTGTCGAGAAGCCCAAAGACCCCAAAATCCAGGCCCAGTTTGTCAGCCGCGAGGACGACGAGGAACGGCCTTTCCTGGCTTCGATGGGCATTTATATGTTCAAAACCGAAGTGCTGATTGACCTGCTAACCAACTTCCCCGACCACGACGATTTTGGCAAGGATGTCATCCCGCACGCGATAGGCAAGCAGGCGGTCTTTGGCTATGACTTTGAAGGCTACTGGATGGACATCGGGACAATCCGCGCCTTTTACGAAACCAACCTGGAACTGGCCACTGCTAACCCGCCCTTCAACTTCTTCGACCCCGAGCGCCCGATTTACACCAACCCGCGCATCCTGCCCGGTTCACAGGTGATAGACAGCACCTTGAAGGATGTCCTGCTTTCGGAGGGTTGCCGCATCCAGAAGGCAAAAATCTCGCACTCCCTGATTGGCCTGCGCAGCCATATCGGCCCCGGCACAGTCATCAAGGACACCATTATGATGGGCGCCGACGATTACGACATGATGCCGCACCGCCGTAACGAAGTCCCGATGGGTGTCGGCCCCAACTGCCACATCGAAGGCGCAATTCTGGATAAAAATGTGCGCATCGGCGATGGGGCGGTCATCAAACCTTTCCCGCGCGGCACCGAAATAGACGCCGGGACGTGGGTGGTGCAGGATGGCATTGTGGTCATTCCGAAAGACACAACCATATTGCCCAACACGCGCATCGCGCCCGAATAAAGACAAAGGCCTGGTTTTTTACAGACCCCTCCCAGTCATGGGAGGGGTTTAGACTTGCCCCAAAAGGAGAATTTTTATGCCCAAAGTGCAGCCTGTTCAAAGCGCGCCCAACCCACTCTGGCACACCCTGTCGCCGCAGGAGGTGCTTGAGCGCTTGAACGTGGCGGAAAATGGTCTTTCCGAGCAGGAAGTCGCCAGCCGCCTTGAGTCGTATGGCCCCAACCAGTTAACCGAAGCCCCCCGCCCCGGCTTCCTGGCGATGCTTTGGGACCAGATTAACAATTTTGTCGTCATCCTGCTCATTGTCGCTTCGCTGATTTCGGCCTTGCTTGGCGACTACCTCGAGGCCGGGGCCATCCTGGCGATTGTGGTCTTGAACGCCATTCTGGGGCTTATCCAGGAACGCCGTGCTGAAGAAGCCCTGGCCGCGCTCAAGAAACTGGCCGCGCCCGAAGCACATGTCCTGCGCGGCGGCAGCCGCATCAGCCTGCCGGCCAGCGGACTGGTGCCCGGTGACATTGTCTATCTTGAGTCCGGAAATTTCGTCCCGGCGGATGTGCGCCTGCTCGAAACCGTCAACCTGCGCATCGAAGAAGCCTCGTTGACCGGCGAATCGCTGGCGGTTCAAAAGAACGCCGCCATGCAGTTAAATCATGATTCCCCACTGGGCGACCGCAAGAACACTGCTTTTATGGGCACCACCGTTGCCTACGGGCGCGGGCGCGGCGTTGTCACCGATACCGGCATGAACACCCAACTGGGGCTGATTGCCGCCATGCTGCAATCGGTCGAATCGGAGGAAACCCCCCTCCAGCGCCGCCTGGACGAACTCGGCAAAACGCTCTCAATCGCCGCCCTGCTGTTGGTTGCGGTCGTTTTCTTTGTCGCCCTGTTCAATTACACCGACACCGGCCTGCTGTTCCAAAATCCCCTTGAGTACCTGTCGGTTTCGGCCAAGGAAATTACCGAGGTATTCATCATTGCCGTCAGCCTGGCGATTGCCGCCGTGCCCGAAGGCCTGCCCGCCGTGGTGACGATTTCGCTTGCCATCGGTATGCGCGAGATGATTCGCCGCCATGCCCTGATTCGCAAACTGGCCTCGGTCGAAACGCTCGGTTCGGCCACCACAATTTGCTCCGACAAAACCGGGACCCTGACCCAGAACGAAATGACCGTCACCCGCCTGTGGGTCGATGGCCGCTTTGTCGCGGTCAGTGGCGCAGGGTACGCTCCGCAGGGCGAATTTTTGATGGATGGCAAGCCGGTCGCGCTTTCGCAACACCCCGGCTTCCTGACTGCGCTCTGGCTGGGGGCGATGAACAACGACGCGGACGTGGAAGCGGGCCAGAATGGGGCGCAAAAATCTTATCGCGTCATCGGCGACCCGACCGAAGCGGCCCTGATTGTGGCCGCCGCCAAAGCCGGTTTCGGCCACGCTGAATTGGAGTCCGCTTACCCGCGTGAGAGCGAAATCCCCTTCGACTCGGAACGCAAGCGTATGGTCACCGTCCACAGCATCATCGACCCGCGCCCCGAAGACCCATCCCCGTTTATGGACCGAAAAATGCAGGATTGGGACGTGGTGGCCGTCAAAGGCGCGCCGGACGTTGTCTTGAAACTGTGTACCGCCTACCAAACGGTAGACGACCGGGTTATGCCGCTTGACGAGCCTGCCTGCAAGCGCATCCTGGATGCCAACGACAGTATGACCACCGACGCGCTGCGCGTCTTGGGGGTGGCCTACCGCATCGACCGCGACGTACCCGAAACCGACCTGACCCCCGATATGGTCGAGCATGAACTGGTCTTTGTCGGCTTGCTCGGCATGATGGACCCGGCCCGTGAGGAGGTCAAACCGGCCCTATTAAAGGCCCTTCAGGCTGGCATCCGCACGGTGATGATTACTGGCGACTACCCCAACACGGCCCGGGCGATTGCCCAATCCATCGGCCTGCTGCGCCCCGGTCACAAGGTGCTGACCGGCGCCGACCTGGATGGGCAAAGCGACGGGCAACTGCGCCAGACAGTCCGCGAGACGGATGTATTTGCGCGCGTTTCGCCGGAGCACAAGATGCGCATTGTGGACGCCCTGCAGGCCGACGGGCAGGTGGTTGCCATGACCGGCGACGGTGTCAACGATGCCCCGGCCATTAAACGCGCCGACATTGGCGTGGCGATGGGCATCACCGGCACCGATGTCGCCAAGGGTGCCGCCGACATGGTGCTGACCGACGACAACTACGCCAGCATCGTCTCGGCGGTCGAGCAGGGACGCATCATCTACGCTAACATTCGCAAATTTGTTTTCTTCTTGCTTTCCAGCAATGTGGCCGAGATTATGATTATCTTCCTGGCAACTCTGGCCGGGTTCCCTGCCCCATTGACGGCCATCCAACTGCTCTGGTTGAACCTGGTGACCGACGGTGCGCCCGCCCTGGCCCTGGCAATGGAAAAGGGCGACCCCGACACGATGGAGCAGTCGCCGCGCCCGAAGGACGAGCCGATTATCAACAAGGCCATGCGCCTGGGGCTGGGAATCCAGACCGTGATACAGACGACGGTGGTGCTGGCGGCTTTTGGCCTGGGCCTGGCCTGGCACATGGAAGGCGGCCTGCCTGCCGGGGTTAATCCGTTGTCGGCCCTGGTGGGGCACAACTGGCTGGATTCGGATATTCGCGTTGCCCAGACGATGGCTTTCCTGACTCTTTCGCTGGCCGAACTTTTCCGCGCCTATACGGTGCGCTCTGAAAAGGCTTCCTTGTTTTCGATTGGCGTTTTCTCCAATCGTTACATGCAATATGCGGTCGGTTTGTCGCTCATCCTGTTGTTGCTGGTGACGCTGACGCCCTTCCTTCAGCCTATTTTCGATACCGCCTCCCTGCGGCCTGCCGAGTGGCTGGCGGTGGTCGGCCTGGCCCTGCTGCCTGCCGTTGTCGAGGAGATTACCAAGTTCTTCCTGCGCCGGCGCGACCGGCAAAATTTAGACGCAAGGCTGCCGTAAAAAGCCGCCCCGCAATTTTTTACCGCAGGGAACGCGGAACCCAGGGTTTTCCATGCCCTGCGCTCTCCGCGTTCTCTGCGGTAACTTATGGAATTGCCTGAACTGATGTTATCAAGGGGAAAGTTAACGCGCGTATTTGCCGCGCCGGTGATGCCGGGCTTTGCGGTCGTACATGGCGTCGTCGGCCATGCGGATAACGTCTTGCACCGTCAGTCCCGGCTGGCTGGCGGCAACCCCTGTCGAAATGCTCAACAACGGCTCGCGGTAATATTTGTTATTCAACTCGACCAGCGCGCTAATTTGCCTGAGAACCTCCTGCGCCCTGGCCTCGTCGTAGCCGGTCAGGAAGGCGGCAAACTCGTCCCCGCCGATGCGGGCGGCAACCAGGCTCTCGTCCAGCGCGGCCCGGAGCACCTCGGCGGCGCGGCGGATAAGGTTGTCGCCGGCCTGGTGCCCCAGCGTGTCGTTGACGGTCTTCAATCCGTCCACATCCGCAATCAGCACGCTGAGCGGTTCGTCGCGCTGCTTTTCGAGTTTGAGCAGGGTTTCCTCGAAGTAAGCGCGGTTGTACAGGCCGGTCATCACATCGTGAGTGCCCAGGTAGCGCAGGTAGTCTTCGGCCTTTTTGCGGGCGGTGATGTCTTCGATGGCGACCAGCACCCAGCCGAAATCGTGTTCGTGGCCCGGCATGACGCGAAAGTTCAGGTGGATGTCGATGGGGTCGCCGTTGAGGGCGTAGTTGATTCCGTCGCGCTCATAGGCCAGTTTGCCGTTCCACAGGTCGACCAGTTCGCGGGCAAAATGGACTCCCATGTCGTCGCGGAAGACCCGGCCCAGGTTGGCGAGCAATTCTTCCTTCGAGTTGGCCGCGAACATTTCCAGGGTGCGCCGGTTGACATCCAGCACGCGGATAAGCCCCATGCAATGCGCGACCGCCTCGGGGTGCTGGTCGAGGTAGACCCCCAAATCGCCCACCCCGGCGCGGCGCAGCGAGTCGAAATAGTCCTTGACGGCGCTGTAGTCTTCCTCCCAGAGCGAAATGGGCGAAGCCTCGAAGAGTTCTTGCAGCCGCCGCTCGGCCTTTTTGCGGGCGGTGATGTTTTCAATCGTGACCAGCACGCGCTCCCAGGTTTGCTCGTACCCCGGCAGGATGCGCCAGTGCAGCAGGATGTCGACCGCTTCGCCGTCGAGGGCGTAGTTGACGCCTTCCCCGGCCCAATCCGGGTCGCCGTTCCAGAGTGCCAGCAGTTCGCTGCGGAAGTGATGGCGCATCCCGTCCCGAAAGACTTTATCCAGGCTGGTGAGCAATTCCTCCTGCGAACTGGCTTTGAGCATCTCCAGCGTTTGCCGGTTGACGCGCAGGATGACCATCTCGCGCATACAGGCGTCGATGAAATCGGGGTCTTGTTCCAGGTAGGCTTCAAGTGATTCGACTCCCTGTGCGCGGAGCGAATCAAAGCGGCGTTTGATGCCGCTGTAGTCTTCTTCCCAGAGTGAGATGGGGGCGTAGTCGAACAAGGTCTTGAAATGCTCCTGCGCGTCGAATGTGTTCATGGCCGTTCCTTTTGGTTGGAAAAGAGCCGGGTTTGATTTGATTATACATCGGATGGAGGGTGGTATTTCCCTGATAAAATCATCCCAGATTTTTTTACAAATGAAAGACAAAAAACTTGGGTTGCTTGGTACGAAAAATCTGAAACCTGGACACGGATTACGCAGATTGTACGGAATCTCACAGATTTTTCTTGAAAATTTCGCCTAAATCCGTCAAATCCGTGTCCAAAAGGTTTTGATTTCAACCTAAACTCCAGCGATTTATCCACACCTCGATATTGCGCGCGACCGGCTTGAGTTTTTGTGCGAAAATCGCTTGTCCGCCTGTGAAAACCGCCCATAGAGAAAAAGCACTGCCCAAACAACTGGTAAAATCACCCCTATCAAATCCTTTCTGCCCGGAACCCCAATGACCACAGACACCAAATAAGTTATCTACTCCATGATGTGTGTCGGGCGCAAACAGAATTTTCAAACCTTGTTACGGTAAAGTCACCAGCGTGATTCAAAAACTCAAAACATTGCTTCTACCCTCGGATAGCCTGAAACTTCAGGGCTTATACGCCTTGGTGGGATTCTTTCTCTTTGCGAGCATTGCTCATCACCTGGCGAATATCTGGGAACGCCCTGCGACCACAATTCTGGTAATCTTTGTCGTCGGGTACCCGCTGGTGCTCCTGCCCTTTGTAATCCTGGCTGAGCGCCTGCGCCCTCATCTCATCGGCATTCCTATGCCACGCTTGCTGATTTTGCTGGCTGTAGCGCTGATTTTGAGCGGCTTTGTCTCGTGGCGGCTGTATCGCTTACCACTCGCATACCAAACAATTTTGATTACCCCTCAGGTTTCTCTGGCACAAGAAGTAGGCCTGATCGAATTAAAAGCCAACGGCTTGGTCATCCCATTGGAGCAGGCTACTGAAATGTACGGTTGGCAAAAACGAGATGGGGGCTACTATGCCACGCCGGATGCTAGGCCATTGCAACTGACTTTCCAATCAGTGGTAAACCGCCCCATCATCCTGCTCTTCCAGACATCCCCGACAGGCGGAGCAGTTAACGTTAGGCTCAATGCGCAAGAGGCTGGCACAGCACTTGTCAATAGCCGGGATGGGCAAAGGCGCATCTCCCTTCAGACAGAATATCGGGGAATACCAAACTGGCTATTTGTATCTATCCTGACAATAGCAGACATACTCACCTTTGGCTTACTGGCGGGTTTAATTCTCTGTTTACAAGAGTTGGGGAGCGTTGGTAGTCAAATACAAAAGGAAAGCCCTCATTTTCAGCAACGGGATTTAATAATTCTTTTTGTTGTTGGGATAATACTTCATACTAATAATTTTCTATCTGTCCCTATTGGATTAAATACTGACAGCCGATTTTATCTTCAGGGTGCTCTTAATTTTTTAGCGAGTGGAAACCTGGATAAGGTACCTCCAGAGGTTGGGCCGGGAACAGGCTTACTACTAATGCCCGCCTTATGGCTTTTCCCAGAGAATCCTCAAGGAATCAAGTTGCTATTACACTTAATTTCCCTGGCCTATATACCGCTTTGTTACAAGCTTGGATGGCAATTAAGCGGAAATCGATTATTAGCCATTCTAAGCGGATTATTTGTGGCAAACTCTCCAGATATATATTTTTATTCAAATTATGTTATGTCCGAGATTCCCAATATATTTTTTATTCTTCTTTTTTGCAACTTGTTGATTTCTGCCAATCTGCAACCAAGCCTTAAATTTATTCTGCCTTTGATGCTAACTGCATCTTTTGCAACACTCATCCGTTCTGAAAACACTCTGCTCTTTAGTTTTGCAATAATAAGCCTCATTTTTTCTAAGTGGCAAACCTGGCGTTCAAAACCAACGGTTGCATGGAAACCATTTTGGGTCAGTTTATTGTTATCTGTAATGATTGCTGTTTTACCAATTTTTTGGTGGTCCCACCATAACTGGAAAAATCATGGATATTTCGGATTGAGTAACTATATGGGTATAGTTTTGTATGATGGTTGGGTTTATTTTGGAGATGCACTGGGACAAAACTTCTCCGATGCTGAATCTTCTTCAATACGTGAAATCCGACGTATCACAAGTATTTTTCCTCCTGTTATTACTGATCAAAAAGGTGTAGCAACGGGTTGGGAGATTTACCCAAGTTTGATAAGTGCCGGGTATGGAAGAAACGAAGCTATAACCTTAATGCAAACAGCGGCAACAGACTCTATTCTTAATGACCCACAGGTATCATTTGAAATATTAATGACAAAATATGAACAGGGCTTGAGATTGGGCCTACCATATCCAATAACTTACCCGCTCCCTCATGAGCCCGGGTGGGGCGTTCCTGTCAGAACCGAATTCTTTATTGAAGAGCCCCTTCAGTATCCACTCTTTATTCAGATTCAACGCATAATCTATGTTTTTTTGGATTTTTGGTATTCTTTGCTATACCCATGGGGAATCATCATTTGTGTTTTAGCCTTGTTATTTAGTGCCATCCGGACACCAGTAAATATTTGGAGTATCCTGGTTTTAATAGTTGGCACAAGGATTTTCCTTCCTCTGACATTAAGTGTTGCTTTCTGGCGCTATTCTCTTGCCGGTTGGCTCCCTTTGCAAATACTTGCCCTTGTATTTCTGAGCACAGTTATTGCTGGGGCAGTTAAGTCATTTCGCACACATAAAAATCTACCGACAGAAAGGTGCTGACATATGTTGATAGATGCTCATCTAAAAGGTATTACTACAGCGGTGATTATTCCTTGTTATCTTGTTCAGAACCATATTGAATCAGTTATTGATAGCATCCCGGCATATATTACTTATATCATCGTTATTGATGACGCATCTCCGGATAACACCGGAGTACTCATCAACACTAGGGCACAGGCGGATTCGCGAATCATTGTTATACAAAATCCAAAGAATCTTGGTGTAGGGGGAAGCATGAAAAGAGGTTTCAGGAAAGCCCTTGAGTTGGATGTTAAAATTATTATAAAAGTTGATGGTGATGGCCAAATGGACACGGCTTACCTTCCAGGATTATTGTTTCCGCTACTACAAGGCCAGGCTGATTACACCAAAGGCAATCGATTCAGAGACTTCCGTGCGATTCACAGAATGCCTTTAACGAGGAGGCTTGGTAATGTGGGCCTCAGTTTCCTTTGTAAAACAGCAACCGGTTATTGGAATATTTTTGACCCGACAAACGGCTTCTTTGCAATTCGGTCTGAAATGCTAGCAATGTTACCTATAGATGAGTTAGCCGATTCTTATTTTTTTGAAACTTCTATGCTCGCAAATTTATATCTTTTTGATGCTGTCATAGTAGATGTTCCTATGCCTGCACGGTATTTTGGCGAGAAATCCAACCTGTCTATTAGGAAGACTCTTATAGAGTTTCCGACTCAGTTATTAAAGATATTTCTGAAACGTTTGTTACTAAAATACTTCGTTTATGATTTTCATATGGGGTCAATCTACCTGCTTGTTAGCTCTCCGCTACTTTTTTTTGGACTGGGTTTTGGCATTAATAAATGGATTTATTACGCAAGCCAGGGCATTCCTGCGCCTACCGGTACAGTTATGGTACCAACAGTTTCTGTTTTACTTGGAATTCAATTTTTACTTGCTGCAATTGAGATAGACATCCGTGCAATTCCACGGCAGCCGATTTCCCCTCCACTGCTCTATGACATAAACAAACCTGCAATATACCCTAACCGATTTGACACACAGAAATTTGATTAGAAATTAAAGGACCCCCATGACCACAGACACCAAACAAGTCATCTACTCCATGATGCGCGTCGGGCGCATCCATCCACCCAACAAACAGGTTTTGCGCGATATTTCGCTTGGCTTTTACTACGGCGCGAAAATCGGCGTGCTTGGCCTGAACGGCTCCGGTAAATCGACACTCTTGCGCATCATGGCCGGCGTCGACAAGGACTATGTCGGCGAAATTGCCATGAGCAAGGGCTACACCGTCGGCTTCCTGCCGCAGGAGCCGGAACTGGACGAGTCGAAAACCGTCATCGAAATCATCCGTGAGGCCGTCCAGCCGATTGTGGACATGCTCGCCCAATACGACGAAGTCAACGCCAAATTCGCCGAACCGGACGCCGATTTTGACGCCCTGATTGCCGAACAATCCAAATTGCAGGACGCCCTAGACAAAGTCGATGCCTGGAATCTCGACTCGCATCTGGATGTCGCCATGGAGGCCCTGCGCTGCCCCCCGGCGGATGCGCCGATTAACATCCTTTCCGGTGGCGAAAAGCGACGGGTCGCCCTGACCCGACTCCTGCTTACCGAACCGGACATCCTCCTGCTCGACGAGCCGACCAACCACCTCGACGCCGAATCGGTGGCCTGGCTGGAGCATCACCTGCAACAATACAAGGGCACGGTCATTGCCGTGACTCACGACCGCTACTTCCTCGATAACGTCGCCGGCTGGATTCTGGAACTCGACCGCGGCTACGGCATCCCCTGGAAGGGCAACTACTCCTCATGGCTGGAACAGAAGCAGGAAGCCCTGCGCCAGGAGGAAAAGGCCGAAACCAAACGCCAGAAGACTCTGGAGCGCGAGCTGGAGTGGATTCGCATGTCGCCCAGGGCGCGCCAGTCGAAGGGCCAGGCGCGCGTTACGGCTTATGAAAAACTGCTCTCGCAGGAAGTCGAGCAATATCGCGGCGAGCGCGAAATCTACATCCCGCCCGGCCCGCGGCTGGGGGATGTCGTCATCAAGTTAAACGGTATCACCAAGAGCTTTGGGGAACGTTTGATTTTGGATAACTTCTCAGCAAACATCGAACCTGGCTCGATTGTGGGAATCGTCGGCCCCAACGGCGCGGGTAAAACCACCCTGCTGAAAATGATTGTCGGGCAGGAAAAGCCAGATAGCGGCGACATCCGCATTGGTGAAACCGTGAAGTTGGGCTATGCCGACCAGAGTCGCACGCTCGACCCCGAAAAGACGGTCTATGAGGAGATTACCGGCGGCGCGGAGCAGTTGGAGTTGGGCACCCGCAAGGTTAACGCGCGCGGGTATTGCTCGTCGTTCAACTTCCAAGGCGGCGACCAGCAGAAGAAGGTCGGGGTGCTATCCGGCGGTGAGCGCAACCGCGTCCATCTCGCCAAGATGCTTAAGGAAGGCCACAACGTCATCCTGCTCGACGAGCCGACCAACGACCTGGACGTGAACACCCTGCGCGCCCTCGAAGACGCGCTGGAGGAGTTTGCCGGTTGTGCGGTCGTCGTCAGCCACGACCGCTGGTTCCTCGACCGCATCTGCACCCACATATTGGCCTTTGAAGGCGACAGCCAGGCGCGGCTGTTCCTGGGCAACTGGAGCGATTACGAGGAAGATTACAAAGCCCGCTACGGCAAGGATGTCAAGCCGACGCGAGTGAAATACAGGACGTTGAAGCGGTAATAAAAGAGACTGTCACTCACAAGGTGACAGTCTCTTTTATTTTTATTTGGTTTCTATTTCAAACTCTCTGCAAGGGCAATCAAGCCGTCCATATCCAGATATTCAATAGGAAACACATCGCCATACTTGGTCAGTTCGAACCAGATGCCATCCCTGACCCAGCGAAGTCGGAAGACAGGCGCATCGGAATTCCATTTGGCGGATGTCTCGCCAGCTATGACGACGAATGTGCCTTGAGCGTATTCCGCGTCCACATCGCCGACTTTGACAGGCACGATGGCGTTGGCGGGAACTTGGTCCCATTCGGACTGGATGAATCCCTCCTTCGATTGCATCAGGACAAGGTTGCCTCCGCCGCCAGGCACGCCGTACTCGGTGCTGACAGCATCCTCATACATGCGGGTGCCGAGATATTCAAAGCCTTGCGGCACGAACGGCAATTCAAGCAGATTGAAGTCTGCCAGCGCTTTGGCATCTGCGATGCTTATTACTGGCGAGGGCGGCATGGCCGTAGACATGGATGCGTCGGGTTCAGCGATGGGCCCTCCAGTCTGGAACGACTCGCTTTGCGCGCGGGTGAAGAGTTGGATGACGCTTTGCGCAAAGGTGCGTCCATGTGGGGTAAATGCAAGCAGAGCAAAAGCGGTTGCCAGGGCCAGCGTGGCCAGCGACAGGCGGCGGATAAGTGTGTTTTGAGCAGGGGTTTTCATGGTTTCTCCGTTTTTGGAATGCCATGCGCTCGTCGAAAGTTCGGATTTTATCCCCGGCCACAGGTTGATTTCGGTAGATGGGGCAGCCTTTTCGGCCAGGTCGGCCAACGTGGATTTCAATGGGTCAGTCTTCATGCTTTTCTCCTGAGACCTGATAGGGTTCCAGCAATTTGCGCAGTTGCTCACGCGCCGTGTGCAGCCACCATTTAACGGTACTGGCGGGCTTTTGCAGTTCTTTCGTCATTTCGGCCTCGCTCATTTCGAGGAAGTGCCGCTGGATGATGACTGCGCGCTGTTCGGGAGATAACTGCCGGAGCGCGTTCCAGACTGCCTGGCGCAGGTCGCCCAGTTCGGCCAGTTCTTCGGGCCTGGGGGCTTTATCCAGCAGCCAGTTCGAGACCGATTTGTGGACCGGTTCGCCCAGCGAGATGTTCTTCTGCTCACGTCTGGCCGCTTTGATGGCGTCATTGACCACAATCCGCAGGAACCAGGGGCGAAAAGGTTGGAGCGTATCGAACTGCGCAACCTTGTGGGCAACTTTCAGGAAAGCCGCCTGCGTCACATCTTCTGCCAGCGAACGCTCCCCGGTGATTAAATATGCTGTATGAACTGCTTGCACCTGGTATTGCTGCATCAGGAATTCCAGGCCGTTGATGTCACCTTGTTTCAATTGAGCAATGGCTTGTTGTTCGTCCATGCATGGCCTTTGGGGTTTGGATGAGGTCCTCTGCTTATAATATCCTCTGTGATGGAAAAACGATAGTGCAGTTTGTTGAAGAGATAACAGGGTGCTGTGATGTAAAAATAACTCTCCCGCCTAAACTTTCGGCGGGAGAGTTTGATGTGCCATTTTCCCCGGAGTTCTTACCCCACAATTTCCAGCCCGTATTTTTGCATAACGGGCATTAATTGGGCCATCTCTTCATCGCTGGGTGGCGCGTCGGGGCGCGGGGGCAGGGTGAGCGATTCGGCAGGCTCACTCGTCTCACGGATGAAATCTTCGAACCCTGACGGCGAAAGGATGAAAAGCATTCGCGAAGGCCCTTTATTTACGCGGTAGCGGTGGGGTACGCCTTTCGGGCCAAACAGGAACGAGCCGGGCCCTGCCTGAATGCTTGCCCCGCCGACTTCAAAAGTAAGTTCACCTTCCAGAACCCAAAAGGCTTCATCCTCGTTGTGATGAACGTGTAAAGGCGCCTCTTCACCTTCGTGGTCCACCACTTCCACCAGTGTGAAATGCCCATCGGTGTCCTTGCCTGAAGCCTTGATGATTGCCAACCCGCCCATCCACCAGCGGGCTTCACCTTCGTTGGCTTTGTAACTGTAAATACGCTCCAATTGGGCTGTGTTCATGGTTTCTCCTTTTCATTAAAGTGAATCAACCTGCCGGGCTGCTAACCCAACATAACAATAAGGAATTCATTATCTTCTCGATTTCGGCCCTGGACATCCCTTTGCGGCGAAACGACAGGTAGACGGGGACATCCAACAATGCGCTGATGGTCTCTATGGTGCGCTCATCCGGCTCGACAGGGTTTAAGGCGAGGCGCGTCAAGCCTTCGATAAGCGACTTGAGATAGGCTTCCCATTCCTGAACCGGTTGCAGCGTGCGCTCCTGGTGGTCTATTTCAAGATAGGGTTCGCCGCGTTCGTAAAAATCGAACATGGTTTTTATGAGACAGGCAGCCCGTTCTTCAAGGGTTGCGGCGTCGGCAAAAATCGCATCCGCATCGTCGAGTGACGGCGGTTGGGCAACCGCATACATCAACTCGCCGCAGGCGGGCACAAGCTCATCGAGGGAGGGGAAGTAGTTATATACGGTCGCCAGCGAAACATCGGCATGTTCGGCAATATCTTTCCATGATGTGCCGAAAATTCCCTTCCGGCTATGAAGTGCCAGCGTAGATGTAAGGATTCGTTGGCGGATGCTTTCGGAGTTTGCTTCACGTTTGGTTTTGTCGTATTTTCGAGGCGTCATAAGTTTTATTTATTTAGAAATATTTTCTATATAAATATATCGGTTTTATTGTTGTTTGTCAAGTCTATAAGAAATATCGGTCGGGATTTCTAAATCTTAGTGCTCATTGACTGTCACTCCGGAGCAGTTTCCTGTTTGATGAGCAAATGTGTGTATTTCATGAGCCTGCCATTTCCCCCGATTCAAAGTCTGATAAAATTCACAAGACTGGGCGTAGAGTTACCAAATGGCTTTATGATGATAAATTATTCCAAAAGAACAATCTCATGACCCTTGAACAAATGGCCATCTTTGCCACCCTCGGGCTGACGCTGGTCCTGTTCGTGACCGGGCGCTGGCGCTACGATGTGGTTGCCCTGATTGCGCTGCTGATTGTCACGCTGACCGGTCTGATTCCATTTGACCGGGCCTTTAGCGGGTTCAGCAATCCTGCGGTGGTCACGGTGGCGGCGGTGCTGGTTCTCAGCAGGGGGCTGCAAAACTCTGGCATTGTTGATTTGATAGGCCGGCAGTTGGAGCGGGTCAAAGGAGGCGTTACCGCCCAACTGGCGGTGCTAACTGTTATTATTGCCGTTCTTTCCGCATTTATGAACAATGTGGGGGCGCTGGCGCTTTTACTGCCGGTGGTTTTGCAACTGGCGCACAAGAAAGAAATTTCGCCGTCGGTTTTACTCATGCCGCTGGCCTTTGCTTCGCTGCTCGGTGGCATGACCACCTTAATCGGCACCCCGCCCAACATCATTGCCGCCTCCTTTCGCCAGCAAACCGGCGCCGAACCGTTCGGCATGTTCGACTTCTCTTTGGTGGGAGTCGGCGTGGCCGTGGCCGGGCTGCTGTTCATTGTCCTGCTTGGCTGGCGTTTAATCCCCATTCGCAAGGGCAAGTCGCAATCGGGCAGCCTGTTTGAAATAGAAAACTACATTACCGAAGTGCGCATTCCCGAAGAGTCGAAGTTGAACGGTAAGCGCTTGCGCGAGGTGAATGTTTTCTCCAGGGCCGAGGTCAATGTTGTCGGCCTGGTGCGTAATGGCGAGCGGCGCATGGAACCTTCCGCGCTTATTAAGTTGCGCTCGAACGACATCCTGATTGTCAGCGCCGATACGGAAAACCTTAAGAAATTGGTCGAAACCGCAGAACTGGAACTGGTAGGCAGCGAAAAAATTGGCAAGATTGAACTCGAATCGGAAGAGGTGACTCTCATCGAGGCCGTCATCATGCCCAACTCGTTGATGTTGGGCGGAACCGCCCGCAGCCTGAACCTGCGCGCGAATTACGGCATCAACCTCCTGGCCGTTTCGCGCCAGGGACAGATTTTCCGCACACGGCTCGACCGTATCCGCTTTCGCAACGGCGATGTACTGCTGCTGCAAAGCCACATCGAGACGCTCAAGGAGGTTGCTGAAAAATTGGGTTGCCTGCCGCTGGCCGGGCGCGGACTGCAAATCGGGCAGGCCCGCCAGATTTTACCGGCCCTGGGAATTTTTTCGGCGGCTTTATTGGCCGCGGCGTCGGGGCTGGTTCCTGCCCAGGTATCCTTTGTTGCTGCTGTAGTGGCGATGGTGGTTATGAAGATTGTCTCGCTGCGCGATGCCTATGAGAGTGTCGATTGGCCGATTCTCATTTTGCTGGGGGCCATGATTCCTGTTGGCGAGGCCCTCGAGCAGACAGGCGGCGCGCAACTGATTGCCAATTTGCTGCTGGACGCTTCCGACCAGGTGCCCCCCGTACTCATGCTGGTGCTGGTGATGGTCGCCACCATGTTCCTGTCAGACGTTATCAACAATGCCGCCTCTGTGGTGTTGATGGCGCCGATTGCCATCAATGTGGCCCAGGGCATAGGCGTTTCGATAGACCCCTTCCTGATGGCCCTGACAATCGGCGCTTCCTGTGCTTTCCTGACGCCCATCGGTCACCAGTCCAACACACTGGTGATGGGGCCGGGCGGCTACAAGTTTGGTGACTACTGGCGCATGGGACTGATTTTGGAAATCATCGTTCTGGCGGTTGGCATCCCCCTGATATTAATTTTTTGGCCGTTTTAAACGGCTAAAGCAAAAATCCCGCTCATTTTGAGCGGGATTTTTGCGTGGTCGTATTTTGACGATGCTTTTAGGTCTATAGAATGTGCCCCCACGGAGATTCGAACTCCGGTTTTAGCCTTGAAAGGGCTGCGTCCTGGTCCACTAGACGATGGGGGCGTTTTTTTGGTCGAGCGGGCTGTATTCTATCACCCACTTTTACAGCGGTCAAGCATTTTTGGGGCCTTTTTCAAAAACTCATGGCGCTTCGGAGCGCTGGCTTTTCAGGGCCAGCATATCGACATGCTTGCGATTGAACAGCATGGCCGGGCTTTCGACCTTCAGCGCAGGGATGAGGATGGCCGTCAGGGTTGTGTTGTAGAGGGGGATGAAGTCGCTCTTGCCGTCCACCATGATAACCGAAAAATCGAAGCGGCCTGAGAACTCGACCGTGCCGCCCAGTTCGTACACCGACGTGGTCATCAGCACCGGGTATTCGTAATTGCGCCCATAGCCGCTGCGGGTGGCCGAGTGGCCGACATCTTCGCGCCGCGCCAGGCAAACCGCAAAAACCTGTGAGCGCACCAGGCGTAACGATTCGTAGTGGTCGACCAGTTTGGTCGGCATGTGCAGGCGCGCCAGGCGGGCGTCGTGAATTTCCATGAACGAGGTCATCGGGTCGTTTGTCAGCCCAATCAGCCCGGTCGAGGGGATGGCTATCTTGCCGACAATGCGATAACTCGGCGTAAAGAAATCGGCGGAGATGAAACGGTTGGTTCCTGACGGCAAATCGGCTTTCATGGGCGCCTCGCGTGGGTTTTATTGTTCTGTCGGCGGCGAAAGGTGGCCGGTCTGGCGGCGCGGACGGGGCCGCACGGCGCGTGGACGATGCGAATCGTGACCGGCGTTCGGACTGAGCAGGGTCGAAAGCCAGTTGACTGCCCTGCCGTCGTATTCCCGCCGTCCGCACACGTCGCAAATCCAGGCCGGGAAGTTCGGCACGGTGACAAGTTCTTCGTCGAGCCAGGTAAAGTAGGTAATGAATTGCAGGTGCATCACCCCGGCCTGGCACTGGTTGCAGCTAAAAACAGGCGGGCGGGCGGGCAGCGCTTCTTCACTCATTGGCGGCCTCCTGCAAAATCGAAATCCCGGCGCTGGCGCCCAGGCGGTTGGCCCCGGCGGCAATCATCGCCCGCGCATCGGCCAGGGTACGGATGCCCCCGGCGGCCTTCACGCCCACCTCGGCGCCGACCACGCGCCGCATCAGGGCCACATCTTCCACCGTCGCGCCCGAAGGCCCGAACCCGGTCGAAGTTTTGACAAAGTCGGCCCCGGCGGCTTTCGAAATCAGGCATCCGGCAATCTTTTCGCGTTGGGTCAGGTAGCACATCTCAAGGATGACCTTCAGGTGGGCGTCCCGCTCGTGGCAGGCATCGGCGACTGCTTTCACGTCTTCGTAAACCAGTTCCAGCGCGTCGGCTTTCAACGCGCCAATATTGACCACCATATCGATTTCGGTTGCGCCTGCGTCGATAGCCATGCGCGTCTCGACCGCTTTGAAGGCAGGCAGGTGCGCCCCCAGCGGGAAGGAAATCACCGAGCAGACCCCAACCTCCGTGCCGCGCAGCACGCCGGCCGCCAGCGGCACATAACCGGGGTTGACGCACACCGTCGCAAATTGATGCTGGCGGGCTTCCTGGCACAGTTTCATCACCTGCTGGGCGGTGGTTTCGGCTTTCAGCGCGGTATGGTCAATCCACCCGGCCAGGTCGGACCCGGTGGGCATTTCCAGCGCGGGAGGCGCGGGTGGCAGTTCGTTCAGGTAGGCCTCGGTTTGGGCCAGGATATTTTTTAAATCAATCATTGACTTGCCTTAATTAAATCGACATGGTCGAGCAGGTTCCATTTTTCAAATGGCCAGTACACCATTACCGCTTTGCCAATCACTTTGTCGGTTGGCAGCATACCCCAGGAATGCGAATCGGATGAATCGTTGCGGTTATCGCCCAACACAAAGAAATTGCCCGAAGGCACGCGCCAGGTTCCAGTGTATGTCGGCACAGCGGCAATGTATGGCTCAGCCAGCCCGACCCCGTTGACGTAAACCACGCCGTTCTCAATCCGCACTTCATCGCCGGGCAGGCCGATGACGCGCTTGATTAAATCCTGGCGGGTCAGGTCGAAGTGAAAGACGATAATATCGCCGCGCTGCGGTTCGCCGAAGCGGTAGGCCAGGCGGTTGACCAGCACAAAGTTGCCGTTTTCAAGGGTCGGTAACATGCTGTGCCCGTCCACGCGCACGCGGGCAGTCAGGGCATTGATAACCAGGAAAAGCGCCGCCGAGAGAAGAACCGTCTCTAAAATGTCGTATAAAAGTTGGTACCAACCCGCCCGGCCTTCTTTTTCGGTCTCATTTTCGGGCGCGGGCGGCAATGTTTCTGTTGTAAACTCTTCCAAAACTGCCTCCAAAGATGCGCCGATTATACCCCATCCGCGACCCGGCCCCAGGCGTAAAAAGTCGGCACAAACAACACCCGCGAGCCGTTTGCGCGGGCTTGCAGGTCGAGGCTTTTCATTTGCCGGATGTCCTGTTCCGAGACCTGGCCCGCCAAATCGGCTTCGAGCACGGCCCACTCCAGTTCCGTTTCATCGGCGGTTGGAGCGTTCCACCCGCCGCCGATGACGCCGTTTTCGACGAGGTTTATCCCCGCCCCGGCAAACGCGCCCGCCAGTTCGCGTCCCATGCGCGGGTTGATTCCCTGGCGGGTCAGGGCTTGGGTTTGCCACGCGCCCAACGGTTGCAGAGCGGGCGGCGCGTCGATGCGGGCGGCGTGGTCGGGTTCGGCCAGGGCCAGCACGGCCCCGGCCACA
>JAGVAO010000060.1 GCA_020060235.1 Anaerolineales bacterium
CCGCCTGGATGGTTCCATCCTGGTTGCCGGCTTGGTTTTCTACCTGGTTTTCAGCATTATCCAGAGTCGCAAGGAAACTAACGACGAGGTTCGCCAGGAATACGAACAGGAATACGCCGAAAAGGAAAAACACACCCCGCGCAGTATTGCCATCAACCTCGGCCAGATTGTGGTTGGGCTGGTTGGCCTGACCTTCGGCGCAAACTGGTTGGTCGATGGCGCGGTGCGCCTGGCTCAACTTTTCAACGTTAGCGAACTGGTCATTGGCCTGACCATCGTTGCCATAGGCACATCCCTGCCTGAACTGGCGACCTCGATTGTGGCTGCCATCCGCAAGGAACGCGATATTGCGGTCGGTAATGTGGTCGGCAGCAACATCTTCAACCTGATGGCCGTGCTCGGCCTGACCGGCTTAATCGCCCCGCAGGGCGTTCCCATCCCCGCCCCGGCCCTGGCCTTTGATATTCCCGTCATGGTCGCGGTTGCGGTCATTACCCTGCCGATATTTTTTACCGGCGGCCACATGATTTATCGCTGGGAGGGCGGCCTTTTTGTCGCCCTGTATATCCTTTATGCCGGGGTCATGCTGTCTGATGCCTCTGGCGCAACCGCTTACCAGGACGATGCCACAAGGGTCATCATCCTCATCACCGCGCTGGTGCTGGCAGGCTCGGTACTCCATGAAGCAATCTACAGGCGGAAACGGAAACCCATCCCGGAGAGGAGTCGGCCATGATTATCCACTCTGCCTCCCAATTGCTGACCCTGCAAGGCGGCCCGCAGCGCGGCGGCGACCTTGGAAAACTCGGCATTATCGAAGACGGCGCAATCGTCATCCGTGACGAGAAAATCGTCGCTGTCGGCAAGACAGCCGAAATCCGCGCCGCCTACCCCAACGACCCGACCCTCGACGCCGGGGGCTGCGTCGTCATGCCCGGATTTGTCGACCCGCACACCCATCTGATTTGGGGCGGAGACCGCGCGGCGGAATTCGAACTCAAAATGTCCGGCACACCCTATCTTGACATCCTGGCTGCGGGCGGCGGCATTCTTTCCACTGTCCGCGCCACCCGCACCGCATCGATTGAGTCCCTCGTCGCCCAGGCTCGTCCGCGCCTTCTGCGTATGTTCTCGCACGGAACCACCACCGTTGAGGCAAAAACCGGTTACGGCCTGCAAACCGCCACTGAACTGCGCCTGCTCAAAGCTCTGCTGGCCCTCGAAGACGAAAACCGCGTAGACATCGCCATCACCTTTATGGGCGCGCACGCCGTTGCCCCTGAGTTTAAAGACGACCCGCAGGGCTATACCGACCTGGTCTGCGACACCATGCTGCCCATCCTGCGCCAGTGGTGGGAAACCCACGCGCCCAACCAGGCCCTGCCCTTTGTGGATGTTTTCTGCGAAAACAAAGCCTTCGACCTGGCCCAATCGCGCCAGGTTTTGACCAAAGCCCGAGAACTCGGCTTCCCGCTCAAAATCCATGCCGACGAGTTCGACAACCTCGGCGGCGCAAAACTGGCGGTTGAACTGGGGGCGGCCTCCGCCGACCACCTGGTTGTTACTTCGGATGCGGACATCGAAGCGCTCGGACGTTCCGACACGGTCGCCGTTTCGCTGCCCTGTACGCCCTTTGGACTGGCCGAGTGCCACTACACCCCGGCCCGGAAGATTATCGACGCGGGCGGAATCCTGGCCCTGGCCACCGACTGCAACCCCGGCACCACCTGGAACGAATCAATGCAATTTGTCATCGCCCTGGCCTGCCGCGCGATGAAACTGACTCCTGCGGAGGCCATTGCCGCCTCGACAATCAACTCTGCCCACGCCATCCGCCGCGCCGACAGGGTCGGTTCGCTCGAGGTCGGCAAACAAGCCGACATCCTGATTTTGTCTGTTCCCGACTACCGCCACCTCGGCTACCGCTACGGGACAAACCTGGTAAAACAGGTCGTCAAGCGCGGGCGGGTCTATTCGGTCGATGTCGGTTACTATCGGACAGCCTGAGCATTCAAAAACGGAGGCAACCATGTCTAAAGATACCCTGCGCCAAATCACCAATGCTTTCTCGGTCGTTCTTGCCCTGACCGTCAATATCCTGGCCAGCGTCCTGCCGCTCAATGGCCAAAATACGGGCGAAATTTCAGACCGCTTCCAGGTTTACTTTGTCCCGGCGGGGTATGTCTTTGCCATCTGGGGGGTGATTTATATTGGTTGGATAGCCTTTGCCATCTACCAGTTCCTGCCCGCCCAAAGGGAAAACCCGCGCTTGCAAAACCTGGGCTACCTGTTTGCCCTCAGCGGGGTCTTCAACGCCGCCTGGCTGTTTTGCTGGCATTACAACCAGTTTGGCCTGAGTGTCATTGTCATGCTGGCCTTGCTGGCTACCCTGATAGGCAGTTATCTTAAACTGG
Organism: Anaerolineales bacterium; assembly: GCA_020060235.1. GTDB lineage: Bacteria > Chloroflexota > Anaerolineae > Anaerolineales > Villigracilaceae > UBA8950. The sequence goes on from JAGVAO010000060.1 coordinate 2,415, forward strand.
ATGTGGGACGCGCCCCCGTCAGCGCGGTCGAACGCTGGTGCGTTGACCTGCCCTTCAGTGTCTACCTCGGCTGGATAAGCGTCGCCACCGTTGCCAATATCAGCGACTGGTTGTTCCTCATCAACTGGAACGGTTTCGGCATTCCGGCCCAGGCCTGGGCGGCCATTATGATAGCGGTTGCCAGCCTGTTGGGCCTGCTGATGGCCCTCACCCGCCGCGACTCGGGCTACCTGTTTGTGCTGGTCTGGTCGTTTGCAGGCATTGCCCTCAAACAGGCCGAATTTGTGCTGGTGGCAACCAGCGCCTGGCTGGCGGTTGCGTTCGCGCTTGGTCTGGCCATTTATAGCATCATCCAGCGCCGCAAGGTTTTGTCATCGTAATGCGTTTTCTTTCAGGCCAAATATCCCGCCATAAAGAAAAATTGCCGCTCCTGGCCGGGTTGATGTTCGTTGCCCCGGTGCTGTTCTTTCAGGCCTTCCGGCACTCATTCCCGCTGGGTTATGCGGGCATGTTTACCCTGATGGCTGAACTGGTGGCTGGCGCGGGGTTTGGCCTTCCAGAAAACATCCCGCACTACGGGCCGGGCGGCATTCCCTTCGTCTACCCGCCGCTGGCGGCTTACCTCTTTGCCGCCGCCATGAAAATGGGATTTCCAACCTGGGCATACCTGCGCCTTGCCCCGGCACTCTTTACCCTGCTGGCGTTGATTCCCTTCTATTACCTGGCGAAGGAATTGCTCAATTCAAAACTGGCGGGGCTGGCGGCAATTGTCTTGGTTGCCGTTGCTCCGGCCTTTTACTATACACACGTCTGGTCGGCGGGAATTGTGCGCGGGCTGGCGGTGGGCTTGTGTTTTGGCGGGTTGCTTTTTTATGTGCGCGCGCTAAAGGACTTTTCCTGGGGTAGTTTTTGGCTTTCGGGTCTTTTGTTGGGCTTGTTGCTGGCTACCCATTGGATGTATGTCGCCTTTGCCGCCCTTTTCGGGGCGGCCTACATGCTTACCCACTGGAATCCCCGGCACATCAAGACCTCTCTGGGAATTTTACTGACCGCCCTGCTTCTTGCCGCTCCCTGGTTGGGATTTATCGTCTCGCGTCACGGACTGGAGAGCATCCTGGCGGCGGCCTCGTCGCACCGCAACGTCGAGTTCCTAACCCTTTTTCAGGATTCCCGCGCCGCGCTGGCTTTCCTGTCCGAAAATTTCCGTCATATCACCGATAACCTGTTCCTGATGCTGCTGGCGCTGCCCGGTTTTATTTTGCTGGTTGCGCGTCGGCAGTTTCATTTGCCGCTGGTCATGCTGCTGGTTATGCTGATGGGAGAAGCCTCTTTCTATTCTGTCATTGTAGCCGGAATGCTTGCCGGGGCTTTTTGCGCCTGGGTGTTCCGCTTTTTCTCCATCGAAAAGCAACAAAACCGTCCGCTTTGGGTTTCGGGCGGGCTGGGTTTGCTGGCTGTCCTCGCAATCGGCCTGTCTGCCGCGAGCGGGATTTCGCAGATTTACCGCTATGAGCCGGAAATAGATGTCTATTCGCTCAAAATGGCGCAATTTGTGCGCGAAGAGACTGACCCGAATGTTGATTATTACTATATTGGCAAAATCAACGAAGCGGAGTGGTTTCCCTACCTGCTTGACCGCGCCCCGGTCATTGGCATTTGGGGCAGCGAGTGGAAGGGAACATACGCCGAACAACTCGAAATTATGATTGCCATGCGCGCCTGCCAGAACGACAAGGACTGGGGCTGTATGCAATCCCTGCTCGAACAGCACAATGCCAATCCCGGCCTGCTGATTGGCCCCGCCAACCGCTGGCTGGAACTTGAAATCAGGGAAACCCGCGAGTGGGAAGTGATTTACCGCGACGAGCGCTACCTGGTCTGGGAGCGGCGCTAAAGCTCAGGGGGAAAAATTGCACAGGTAAAGCAGCACCGAGGTGCCCGGTTCGCGCGATTCGATTCGGCATTTCCCCAACTTTTGCGCATCGATGTGCGCCATAATGGCCTCGTGTTCGTTGACCCCGTCTTTTTCCAGCACATGTGAAAACAAGACCCAGACCCGCGCCTGGCCGCGCAATTGTTCGATATCGGCCAGCGTTGCGGGGAGCGCCTGGGGCGGGTCGGCCTGCCCATGGGCGAATTGTTCTTCGGTGAAACCATAAAACGGGGCATAGTAACGAAAGGCCGGTTCGGCCCAGGGGTAAATATAAATCAAGTCTTCGGGCTGGTGTTTCTGGCGCAGCGTTACCAGGGCCGGGTGCATATTCTCCTGCATACGCGGGGACTGGAAGCGTTCCAGCGCAAGCATGGCAGGCTGCGCCAGCAAGAAAAGCGCCAGCGCCGCCGTGACTGCTGCTGCCGCACCGTGCCCCGCCCGCCCTAATGCCCGATACAGACCCTCGAAGGCCGCGCCGGCCAGCCCAAGGCTGATAGGGGCAATGAAGAGCAGCATCCGCCCGCCGAGCGGATATTTGCCCAGCGCTGACGCGCCAAACGCGGACAGAATCGCCAGCGAGAAGGCCAGCGCCAGGGACGGGTGCAACCGCCAGAGCGCGAAAAGCCCGCCGAGGAGCAAGACCAGCCCCAGCCAGGCGGGCAGGCCCGGCACAAAATAGGTCAGTGTCGCGGCAAACGTCCAAGCAAACCAGCCGAGGTTATTCCAGGGGGGCATGGGCATGAAATAGTCCTGCCAGTAAGCCATCAGGAAGTCGTTGGCCGCCAGCGAGTTCAGGCTTGCCCCATAAACCCCGCCAAAACTGACCAGCCAGCCGCAGATGACCAGACCGGACTGAATCAGTTTGCGCCGGTTGCCCCGATTTTGCCACAGCAGGGCCAACCCGATGCCGGACAGCGTGAAGACCGCCGGGTGCGAAAACCAGACCGAAGCCATACCCGCCAGCGCGAGCGGAATCCAGTCCCGGCCCGTTGTCGCATCCTGCTCCTGTTTGGGGCTGAAATACAGGAAAATTATCAGCAGGGTCAGCGCGACAAAGACGTCGAAACTATATTGTTTCAGTTCGGACGTGTAATAAATCAGCCGTTCGGAAAAAGCGAACAGCGCCAGGGCGGGCAGCAAACCTGCCGGGGACAGGAAGCGGCGCAAGAGCAAGTAAAAAATAATCAGCGAGAGACAGCCCGCGATAACGGAAGGCAGGCGCAGGGTTAATTCGCCGTTCCGCAGCAGGGTGATGGTCAGTTTTTCGAGCAGGAGAAAGCCGAGGGGCGCACCCTGGTCATAGTCCAGCGGCTTTAACAATCCCACAAAATCGCGGTTAACAATGTTCAGCGCCAGCATGGCCTCGTCCAGCCACAGCGAGCGCCCGGAGAGATACTGGCGCAGGCGCAGGGCCAGCCCTGCAAGAACCAGCACGGCGGTGGCAAGGTCGGCCAGGGTGGGTTTGGGGAGGCGGGATAGGCGCATTGGCTGGGTCAATAGTCCGCTTTAGCGGGCTTTGTATGAATAGCCGGGGAATTAATTCCCCGGCGGCGCGGGGACAACGATAAGTAATTATAGCCCTACAAACCCGCTACAAAACAGGTTTCAAGACCAGCGCGGTTGTCATTTCGAAGGAGCTGCGAAGCGGTGACTGAGAAATCTAAAAGATTTCTCGCCACAAAGCGGCTCGAAATGACAATTCCGCTGCAATTGTGGTTAAATTAGCCCAAGGAGAATTCAATGGACAAACGATACGCTGAATTTCTTACCCGCTACCCTGATTACCCCAAAACCGCCCCCATCGACCAGATTCGCGCCAAGGATTATGCCCGCCTCGACAGCACCGGCCAGGTCTACCTCGACTACACCGGCGGCGGCCTGTACGCCGATTCGCAGGTGCGCAAGCACCAGGAGATTTTGCTGCGCGGCGTGTTCGGCAACCCGCACTCCTCCAACCCGACCTCGATGGCCGCCACCCGCCTGGTGGAGGGCGCGCGTGCGTATGTCCTGCGTTTCTTCAACGCCGACCCGGCCGAATACGACCTGGCCTTCACCCCCAACGCCAGCGGCGCGCTCAAGCTCGTCGGCGAATCGTACCCTTTCGCACCCGGCGGTCACTACCTGCTGACCTTTGACAATCACAACTCGGTCAACGGAATCCGCGAATTTGCCCACGCCAAAGGTGCCGCTGTCACCTACGTTCCGCTCTGCCTGCCCGACCTGCGCGTGGACGAAGACCAACTGACCCACAGCCTGGCTCTCGCCAAACCGGGCGTGGACAACCTGTTTGCTTTTCCCGCCCAATCGAACTTTTCCTCGGTCAAACATCCGCTTGGCTGGATAGAAAAAGCCCAGGCCGCCGGATGGGACGTTTTGCTGGACGCCGCCGCTTTTGCCCCGACCAACCGCCTCGATCTGTCGGCGCACAAACCGGACTTTGTCCCGCTCTCGTTTTACAAGATTTTCGGCTATCCGACGGGTCTGGGCGCGCTTATCGTCCGCAAAGACAAGTTGCACAAATTGCACCGTCCCTGGTTTGCGGGCGGGACAATTACCGTCGCCTCGGTGCAAGGCGATAAATATTACCTGGCTGAAGGTCACACAGCCTTTGAAGACGGCACAGTCGATTACCTCAACATCCCGGCCATCGAAATTGGCCTGCGCCACATCGAAACGATGGGAATCGACCTGATTAACGAGCGCGTGCGCTGCCTGACCGGCTGGCTGCTCGACAACCTGACCGTCATGAAGCACAGCACCGGCGTCCCGCTCGTGCGCGTCTACGGCCCAACCGATACCGAATCACGCGGCGGGGCCGTCACCGTCAATTTTTTTAATGCAAAAGGTCAGGCCATTGACCATCGCGACATCGAATCGGCTGCCAATCGTGAGAACATCTCCCTGCGCACCGGCTGTTTCTGCAACCCCGGGGCGGGCGAGGTGGCCCTCGGCATTTCGCGCGTCGAGTTGGATGTCTGTTTCAATGGCCCCGGCCACGAAAACCGCCTGACGATTGACGACTTCCGCCTGTGCATCGACGGCAAATCGAGCGGCGCGGTGCGCATCTCGGTTGGCATGGTCAGCAACTTTGAAGACATCGAACGCTTGCTGTCCTTTGCGCGCGGGTTGTTATAGCCTGTGGCAGGGTATAATCCCCTGACCAAACTCTCAGGGACGGTTTTGCCATGAATTTTCTCATTACCGGTGCCGCCGGATTTCTCGGTTCGGCGCTTGCCAACCAACTCTCCCGCGAAGGACACCAGGTGCGCGGCCTGGACGATTTATCCACCGGCGACCCGCAAGCCCTGGGGCCGGATGTCCACTTTACGCGCGGCGATGTCAACGACCGCCCCAAACTATGGACATTGCTCCAGGATGTCGATTGCGTCTATCACCTTGCGGCGCGGGTCAGCGTGCAAGAGTCGGTGCTTTACCCGCGCGAGTACAATGCCGTCAACGTCGGCGGGACGGTCAGCCTGATGGAAGCCATGCGCGATGTCGGCGTGCGCCGCGTGGTGCTGGTCTCCTCCGGCGCGATTTACGGCGACCAGGGTGAGCAGCCGCTTAAGGAAAGCATGACTCCCAACCCGCGCTCGCCGTATGCGGTCTCGAAACTGGCGGCGGAGTTTTATGTCAATACGATTGGCGATTTGTGGGATATCGAAACCGTCAGCCTGCGGGTTTTCAACGCCTATGGGCCGGGCCAGCACCTGCCGCCCTCGCATCCGCCTGTGGTGCCGAATTTCCTGCGGCAGGCCCATCGGGGCGGTTCGCTGGTCGTGCATGGCGACGGTTCGCAGACCCGCGATTATGTCTATGTGGATGACGTCGTTTCGGGGCTGGTAGCGGCCTCGACCGCGCCCAACCTCGACGGGCTGGTTATCAATGTCGGCAGCGGAATCGAGACCCCGGTGCGTGACCTGGTGCGGACGGTGCTGGCTGTGACCGGTTCATCCGCCGAGCCGATTTACAGCCCGAACACCCCCGGCGGGGTTTCGCGCATGCGCGCCGACCTGACCCTGGCGGCCAAAAAACTCAACTATCACCCTTCGATTTCGCTCGAAGATGGATTGCGCCTGACCCTGCAGCGCGACCCGCGCCTGAAGAAGTAGGAGGCCGCTGTGCAAGATTCCCCACTTAACATTTTGGTTTTCGGCGCTGGCGCCATCGGGACGTACATCGGCGGTTCGCTGGCCCTCGCGGGGCACCGGCTGACGTTTGTGGAACAGCCAGCAGTAGCGGAAATCCTGCGTGAGCGTGGACTCAGGCTCGATTTATCGGCGGACAAGCGGCGGGGAGAGCGTTCCGTCTTTGAAGTCCGGGATGTGGAAATTGCCGTTTCGCTCGAATCGGCCCTGGCTGGCTCCCGTTTCGACGTTGCCATCTTCGCCCTGAAATCTTTCGATACCCTTCCCGCGCTGGAGTCGCTCAAACCTTTCCGCGATTCTCTGCCGCCCATCCTGTGCCTGCAAAACGGCGTGGACAACGAACCGGCGATTGCCGAGGCTTTGGGCGCGGACAAGGTCATCTACGGCACGGTTACTTCGGCCATTGGGCGCGGCGGGCCGGGCGAGATTACGCTCGAAAAACTGCGCGGGGTGGGGGTTGCGGCTTCGTCGGAACTCAGCCAGCGCATTCACCTGGCCCTGGATGGGGCATTCCTGAACAGTTGGTTTTTTCCCAACGCGGCTGAGATGAAGTGGTCGAAACTGCTGACCAACCTGCTGGCCAACCCGACTTCGGCCATTTTGAACATGACCGCTGCCGAGGTGTATGCCCACCCCGGCCTGTACCGGCTGGAAATCGCACAGCTGCGCGAGTGCCTGGCGGTGATGAAGGCGCAGGGCCTGGATGTGGTCGATTTGCCGGGGACGCCGGTGCGGGCTTTGAAACTGGCGGCGCAATTGCCTGCCTGGCTCTCGAAGCCGTTCCTTTCGAAGGCCGCCGGGGCCGGACGCGGGGGCAAGATGCCGTCTTTTCACATTGACCTGCACGCCGGGCGGACACAAAGCGAAGTGACCTACCTGCATGGCGCGGTTGTCCGCGCTGGCGAAAAGTTCGGCGTGCCAACTCCGGTCAATAAACTGCTGACCGAAACCCTGTTGGCCCTGGCCGAAAAGCGCCTGCCGTTGGACGCCTATGCGCGCCAGCCGGAGAAATTGATAAGCGAATTGAAACAATGACAATTAAAACCACGACTCCCAGCCCAAACATCCAAATCCACTTGCCCGATGGCCGTACCCTTGAAGGCCCGCGCGGCGCAAGCGCGGAGTCTTTTTTGCAGGCGGTCAGGGACGATTTCCCGGCCCCGATTGTTGGCGCAATCATCAACGGCGACTTGCACGAACTGACTTATTCCATCAATATGGAATCGCGCCTCGAACCGGTCACCATGGCCGATTCGGATGGCGCGCGCATTTATCGCCGTTCGTTGACCTTCCTGCTCGAGGCGGCCTTTTCGGCCCTGTTCCGCGACGCCATTCTGCTGATTGACCATTCGGTGGCCTCGGGCGGTTATTACTGCCATGTGCACGGGCGCAATCCGCTTTCGGCAGGCGAACTGGCGACCCTCGAGGCCGAAATGCGCCGCATGGTCGAAGCCGACCTGCCTTTCCTTCGCCGTGAAGTAACTCTCGAGGAAGCCGTCGAACATTTCAAGACCCAGGGTTATGACGACAAAGTGCGCCTGTTTGCCCACCGCCGCAAGCCGTATGTCACCCTTTATCAGTTGGATGAGCATCTCGACTATCACCACGGATACATGGTCCCTTCGACAGGCTACCTGAAATGGTTTGCGCTGGTCGATTCTGGCGAGGGCTTTACCCTGCGCTTCCCGCGCCGCCACAACCCGACGGCTTTTTCGCCGCTTGAAGATTTCCCCAAACTACTGGCGGCGTTCCGGCAGTATGGTGGCTGGCTCGAACGCCTGGGCACTGATTCGGTCGGAGCGCTGAATGAAGCCGTCCAGGCCGGACGGGCGCGCGAGTTGATTCTCGTCTCCGAGGCCCTGCACGAGCAGCATATCGCCAGCCTCGCCAACCAGATTGCCGAACAGAAAGATGCCCGCCTGGTTTTGATTGCTGGCCCCTCGTGCTCAGGCAAGACCACCTTCTCGCGCCGCCTCGCTGTCCAATTGCTGGCCCAGGGGCTTTCCCCGTTTGCGCTGGAAATGGACAATTACTTTGTTAACCGCGAAGATACGCCAAAGGACGAAAACGGCGAATTCGACTTCGAGACCATCGAAGCCCTGAACCTGGATTTGTTGGGCAAACAGTTGGAATCCCTGCTGGCGGGCGAGGAAGTGCAAACGCCGCGCTTCAACTTCAAGACTGGCATGGGTGAACCGGGCGATGTCGTGCGCCTGCGCCCCGGCCAAATCATCATTCTGGAAGGAATTCACGCGCTCAACCCGCGCCTGATTCCCGCCTCGCTGGCGCGTCAGTCCTTTCGCCTGTATGCCTCCGCCCTGACCCAGCTCAACCTCGACCGTCACAACCGCGTCTCGACCACCGACACGCGCCTGATTCGGCGCATCGTGCGCGACGCGCGCGAACGCGGCTACAGCGCCACCCAGACCATCAGCCGCTGGGAATCCGTCCGGCGCGGCGAGAAGCGCCACATCTTCCCCTACCAGGAAAACACAGACGTGATGTTCAACTCGGCCCTAGCCTACGAGATGGCCGTCCTGCGCCCGCTTGCCGAGCCGTTACTGCGACAGGTTGCCCCGCACACCCCGGAATTCATCGAAACCAAGCGCCTGCTGGCTTTTCTCGAGTGGTTCCTGCCGCTCGAAGGCGACCTGGTTCCCGACAACTCCATCCTGCGCGAGTTCATCGGCGGTTCGATATTGAAGGGTTTCAAGGTCTGGGGCGGATAATCGCCAACAAAACGGGCTAAAAAAACAAGACGCCGGGATTTTTGACTTTCCCTGCGTCTCGTTTTCTTTCTGCCAATCCTGACCGTTAATCCTGCCACTCCAACTCAAACTCGCTGACAAAAACCGTGTGCCCGTCCTGCACCCCGGCTTCGCGCAGGGCCTTTTCGATGCCCAGGGCCTCGATGATGCGCTGGAAGCGGCGTACCGAGCCGCTGTGTTCCCAATAGGTCATCGCCGCTGCGCGTTCGATGGCCGGGCCTGAGACGCGCCATTTATCGCCATCTTCGCGGGTAATGCTGAACTGGTTCGGGTCTTCCTGCGGGCGGTAAACCGGCATCGCCGCCGGGGTCATTTTTTCCAGGGTCGGCGTATCGGCCAGTTTGTGGAAAGCCTTGAAAAGCAGGTCGCGCACATCTGTTCGCGCCAGGGCCGAAATTGCAATCAGTTCCATCTTGCGCTTCTTCATTTGCTTTTTCAGTTCGAGAAAACGTTCCTGCGCTTCGGGCTGGTCCATTTTATTGACGGCCACAATTTGCGGCTTTTTGCCCAGGTTTTCATCGAAAAGCGACAGTTCTGTGTTGGTCTGGCTGAAGTCTGCCAGCGGGTCTTCCGAAAGGCCGTCCAGCAGGTGAATCAAAACCCGTGTGCGCTGGATGTGGCGTAGGAAGTCGTGCCCCAGTCCGACACCTTTGCTTGCGCCTTCAATCAGGCCGGGAATGTCGGCCAGCACCACGCTGGTGTCCTCGTCGATTTCGGCCACGCCCAGGTTGGGCTGGATGGTCGTAAAGGGGTAGGGCGCAATCTCCGGTTTGGCGTTGGTCAGCGCTGAAAGCAGGGTCGATTTGCCCGCATTCGGCACGCCGATAATGCCGATGTCGGCAATCAGTTTCAATTCCAGGCGCAGGCGTTTTTCCTCCCCAGGTTCGCCTTTTTCAGCCGTGCGTGGAACCTGGTTCCTGGCACTCTTGAAATGGACATTACCGCGTCCGCCGCGCCCACCTTTGCAGACCAGCAATTGCTGCCCGTTTTCGGTCAGGTCGCCAAGCAGGTCGCCGCTATTGGCATCGTAAACCACCGTCCCAAGCGGGACAGGCACAATCAAATCATCCGCCGACCGGCCAGACATTTTCTGCGCCCCGCCGCCCTTGCCATCATTTGCCGCGAAACGCATGGTATGCCGAAAAGCCACCAACGAATTGACGGTGTGACGCGCCTCGATGATGACATCCCCGCCTTTGCCGCCATCGCCGCCATCCGGCCCGCCGCGCGGGACATATTTTTCGCGGCGGAAGTGCATCATTCCGTTGCCGCCCTTGCCTGAACTAACCAAAATTTCTGCCTGGTCGATAAACATAGAATCTCCAATCTGTGTGATTATACCGTGTGTCGCCAACCCGGTTCGTGGCTATCGGGTAAAATTGGCGATACCCGATATTCGATA
>JAGVAO010000193.1 GCA_020060235.1 Anaerolineales bacterium
CAAAACCAAATCCTGCTCCTCTGCGAACTGCCCGCCTCGCTTTACGAGGCGCTTCCGGACAATCTTTTATTCGCTACTTGAAATGACCGAACCGAAAGTCTGTATCAGAGCAATAGTGATTCCGAAAATGCCTAGCCCATGAAGAAAGAACAGCATCATCCCTTTCATGGCAAAATTCCCAGACTTCCACTGATTTACCATCGGCAGATTCTAATCGTTCTCCTGTGTCTTTTAACCACTTGATGTGATCCGATGACCAGCATTTCTCTTCTAGCTTCTTCGGTTCAGGAATTACCATCTCGGTAACCTCCCATTCTCTTGTATGGCCACATTGAGCAATTTGTAGTAAATTTTTAATTTTTATTTTTAACTAACTATGCTGCATTTCATTTTACAAGAAAAATGCGCCTTTTGCCCCGATTTCAAGTTTACCCCAGCCACCACCACAAAATCCCCACCGTCGCCAGAACCGGCCAGACCCAGGCCCAGCCGCCGGCGTCGAAGGCCCCGCTGCCCACGCCGAGCGGGCGAAAGCGGATGACCGGAATATCGGCAATCTTCGTCCGCAGGTCGGCCTCGCTGATGGTGCGCGGATTGTAGCCTTCGAAGAACCCGGCAAAACCGGCGTTTTTCAGCACCTGGCGCGCCATCCTGCCGCGCTCGTCGGGGTCTTCGACCGGTTCGCCGCGCGCGAAAATTGGCCCGCCCGGCAGCAGCAATTCGACCTCCGGGTGGGCCAGCAGGTTGCGGTACCAGTCGGCAGTCTTGCGAAAACCCGAAAGACAGTACACCGACCCGTCGCGAATGGCGTAATTGACCGGCGCGTAGCGGGTTTTTCCGCTCTTGCGCCCGACCACCTTGACGACCATCATATAGCCGCCGAAGGGCGTGCCGAGCAGCCCTCCCAGCCCCAGCCGGAAGACGGGAGTCATGAAAAACGTGTTCAGGAACCAAAAGACCTTGCGCAAAATTGTGGACATAAAAACTCCATATTGTCGTTCGATGTGAAATCTTGTAAACTATTCCTTATCGAGTCTCTTTTCGAGACAACCCTATTATATATGCCCGCAGGGATATAGCGCCAAATGGAGACCCCATGATTGCAAAAATTTCCGACTTCCTTGCCCGCCTTGCCAAACCCTGGCTCATCCTGCTCTCGTTTGTCGTCATGGCCGCCATGATGGGCTACTTCCTGCCCGGCGCCCAGGCCCAACTCGAAGCCAGCGGCGGCGGCCCAATCGACCTGCTGATGTTCCCCACCCCGGCGGCGGTGCTGGCCGGTATCGCCGCTTTCAGCGCCGAGGGCCGCGCCTACTACCTGCTGGTCGAATTGACCTATGACCTCATCTACCCGCTGGCTTATACCCTGTTCTACGGGCTGAGCCTGACCGTCCTGCTCGACCGGCTTGCCGCGCCGGGCAGTCCATACCGGCGCTTGAACGTCCTGCCGGTGACAGCCTTTTTCTTCGACCTGCTCGAAAATATCGGCATCGGCAGCCTGTTGGCAAGTTTCCCGGCCCAATCGGCTGCGCTGGCGGCCTTTGTCAGCCTGGCAAACAGTTTCAAGTGGATGTTCGCGCTCGCCAGCATGGCCGCCTTGCTGATTGCCCTGCTGGCCTGGGCCGGTCAAAAGGTTTTCAAGAAGAAATAACAGGAGACAATCTTGAAACGCGGAATCGTTCTTAACCTGGTGTTATTTTTCATCCTGGCTTTGCTCGTAGCCTTGCCGTTCCTCATCATGCTCCTCGCGGGGTCGACCGCCGAAGCGCTCGGCTGCGACATGGGTGGGGGTTCCATGCCCGATGGCTTCTGTGGCACGCTTTACACGATTGTTTTTGTTGTCGGCTGGTCGTCGATTGCAATCGTCCCGCTTACCGTCGGCCTGTTACTGCTCTACCTGTTTGGCGTTAGCCTTTTCTTCACTTTTAGCCTGGTGCGCGCGGGGCTGAAAAGCGAGAAGGTTTCCCCCCTCGCCAGCGGGATGATGGCCAGCACCCTCGCCATCCTGCTGCTGGCTGGCGGCGTCATTATCGCGGTTGGAGGCATCAACTGGTTCCAGGTCGATTTTGTCAACCGCTGCGAGGGGCTTCCCGGCCCGCTGGCCGCAACGGGAAAACAAAACGGCCCACTGGCCCTGGCGGTCAAGGTTCCAGCGGCCAGCGAACTCGAATCGCGCACCATCCTGGCCGTCACGCCCGAAGGGCAACTCGTTTTCAGGCTGGATAAATCACACTGGGGACGCTCGCCTGCCTGGTCGCCGGATGGCGCGCAACTGGCCTTTGTCTCGCAGGATTTCCAGACCCGCAATTTTTCCCTGCGCCTGGCAGACTTGCAAGGGCAGGCCGGCCCGGCCCTGCTGGAGGAGGCCATCAAGCTGGAATCTCTTTCCTGGCTGCCGGACGGCAAGTCCATCCTGTTTACCGGACTCACCGAAGCCGGAGGCGACACCGAATTGTTCTTTGTCGGCCTGGACGAAAGCGCCCCGCGCCGCCTGACGTTTTCTGACGGTTTTGACGGCGACGCCCGCATCTCGCCGGACGGAAAACAGATTGTCTTTGTCTCGAACCGCGACGGGAACGACGATATCTACCTGATGGACATCGACGGCTCAAACGTCCGCCGCTTAACCAACAACCCCGCCAGCGACGTCCACCCCTCCTGGTCGCCGGACGGCCGCTGGATTGTCTTCGCATCCACGCGCGGAAGCGACACGGCAATGAACACCCACGACATCTACATCATGGCAGCAGATGGCAGCAATCAGTGCCAGTTAACCCAGGGCCAAACCCCCGAATGGAGACCAGTCTGGTCGCCGGACGGGCAATGGATTGCCTACGCCGCCCTTTACGAGCACCAGGTCTACCTGGTGCGCCCTGACGGCACGGGGAACCAGCCTTTCCAATTACCCCTGGAAGTGGAAGACATTTATGAATTGGATTGGTCTGTCGGGCAGTAGGGATTCAGGCAGGCTGCACCAGCAGGCAGGCCGTCTCATGGCCCTCCGCGACCCGGATATAAGCCGGGTCGCTTTGTTTACAGGCCGCCACCGCCACCGGGCAGCGCGGATGGAAGCGACAGCCGCCAGGCAGGTTGAGCGGGTTGGGCGTTTCACCTTGCAGGATGATGCGTTCACGCCGCAGGCGCGGATTCGGAACCGGCACGACCGAAAGCAGGGCTTTGGTGTACGGATGCTGCGGATTTCTCAGCACCTCGGCAGTCGGGCCGCTCTCGACAATCCGCCCCAGGTACATGACCGCCAGCCGGTCGGCGAAATAGGCCACCGTGCCCAGGTCGTGGGTGATGAAGACAATCCCGACCCCGCGCTTTTTCTGCAACTCTTTGAGCAGGTTAAGAATCTCAGCCCGGATGGAGACGTCCAGCATCGAGACCGGCTCATCGGCTATCAGCAGTTCCGGTTCGAGTACCATCGCCCCGGCAATCACCACGCGTTGGCGCTGGCCGCCCGAAAGCTCGTGCGGATAGCGCAGGAAGTAATCCTCCGCCGGGCGCAAGCCGGCGTCTTCGAGCGCGGACTTGACCCGCGCAATCCGCTCCTCGCGCTTGCGCAGCAATCCATGCACCACCAGCGGTTCGGCCACAATCTCGAAAATGGTCGCGCGCGGGTTGAGCGACTCATACGGGTCCTGGAAAATCATCTGGGCGTGCTGGCGCAGGTGCTTGAGCGACATGCGCGGCAGGGTCTGCTGTTCGCGGGTGCCGACTGCGCCCGCTTCGAGGGGGATTAATCCGGCCCGCAGGCGGCGTTCATGAGTCCCAATCCGCTGGCCGCCAAACAGGATGGTTCCATCCGTCTCTTCCTCCAGGCCAATCAGGGTGCGGGCGATGGTCGTTTTGCCGCAGCCCGATTCGCCAACAATTGCCAGCACCTCGCCGCGCGCCAATGAGAAAGAAACCCCGTCCACCGCGCGGACGACATCGGGCTCGCGCCGCAGGAGCAAATCGAGCAGCGATGAGTTCAGCGGAAAGTGCTTGACCAGGTTTTCGACAATCAGCAGTGGGGAATCGGGCATATTTTTTCTCTATGTACCGCTTTTGTACCGCCGCCTTCAGGCGGTACGTTCATTTAAGCAAATGACACGCCGCCAGGTGGTTTTCGCCGACATCCATCAGTGGCGGGGATTCGGTTTTGCATTTTTCGATGCGCACATGGCAGCGCGGCTCGAAGCGGCATCCAGGCGGAATTTCCGTCAGGCGCGGCGGCGCGCCGGGAATGGAGGCAAGAACCTGTCTTGAGTCTGTCGAAGGGTCGGTTGGTTCGTTCAAATCCGGGAACGATTCGAGTAATTTCTGGGTGTATGGATGTTGCGGGTCGTTGAAAATGACATCCACCGGGCCGTATTCGGCCACCTTGCCGCCGTACATCACCACCACCGTGTCGCACATCTCGGCCACCACGCCCAGGTCGTGGGTCACCAGCACAATCGCCAGCCCCAGCCGCTGCTGGATGTCGTTCAGCAGCTCCAGCACCTGGGCCTGCACCATCACATCCAGCGCGGTGGTCGGCTCATCGGCAAACAGGACGCTCGGCGAGCAGGCCAGCGCCATGGCAATCATTGCCCGCTGGCGCATCCCGCCCGAATACTGGAAGGGGTACTGCGCCCCGCGCTCCTTCGGGATGCCGACCAGTTCGAGCAGTTCGCCCACCCGCATCTCGGCCTCGCTCGAAGACATCAAGCCGTGCAGGGTAATCGCCTCGCGGATTTGCTCGCCGACGCGCATGACCGGGTTGAGCGCGTTCATCGCGCCCTGGAAGACAATCGCCAGTTCACGCCAGCGATAGGCGCGCATCTGCTTTTCAGACAGGCCGAACAGGTCGACATCCTTGAAAAAAACCTGCCCGCTGATGCGCGCGTTCGACGGCAGCAGGCGCAAAATCGACATCAGCGCGGTCGTCTTGCCGCAGCCCGATTCGCCCACCAGCCCTAGCGTCTCACCAGGATGTACCTCGAAAGAGACATCCTCCAGCGCCCGCGCCGGGCCTTTATCCGGGATGATGAATTCCGTGTTCAGGTTGCAGACACGCAACAGCGCGGACTCAGCCACGGCCTGCCTCCGTTTTGACGACCCGGGCTTCGCCCTCGAGGTGGTGCCCCATCAGGCGCGGGTTGAGCATTTCCTCCAGCACGTTGCCAAGCAGGACGCAGCCCAACGAAACCCAGACAATCGCCAGCCCCGGCGGCAGGTAGAACCACCAGGCTCCGTTGCTGATGGCGTTGCGGTCGAAGGCAAAGTTGAGCATGGTTCCCCAGGAGGGCTGGGTCGGGTCGCCCAGGCCGAGAAAAGCCAGCCCGGATTCAATCAGGATGGCGGTCGAAAGAATCAGGACGGTGTTGGCGACAATCAGCGGCATGATTTGGGGCAAAATGTGCTTTCGGATGATATGAAAATGCCCGGCCCCAATTGCCCGCGCGCGGGCCACGAACTGGCGTTCCTTGATGCTCAAGACCTGCGAGCGCACCAGGCGGGCGGTACTCGTCCAATACAGAAGACCGATGACCAGGATAAGCACCGTGAGCGGGGAGACTTTCAACTCCATCTGGCGCAGGGTTGCCACCAGCACCAGCATGAGCGGCAGGTCGGGGATGACCAGCAGCACATCGGTGACGCGCATCAGCAGGTTGTCGAGCCAGCCGCCAAAATAACCCGCCAGGATGCCGAGCAAACTGCCGACAAACATGGCGATGAACCCGGCCATGA
This sequence comes from Anaerolineales bacterium, assembly GCA_020060235.1. GTDB lineage: Bacteria > Chloroflexota > Anaerolineae > Anaerolineales > Villigracilaceae > UBA8950. The sequence continues at coordinate 5,719 of JAGVAO010000193.1, forward strand.
AACCAACCGTAAGCGAAATGCGCGCGCCGTAGACCAGTTGAGTCCACACGTCACGCCCGGCGTCGTCGGTGCCGAGTGGGCCATGCACGGAGGGCGGGGCAAACGTCAGCCCGCGCCCGGCCTCGTCGCGGATAACCGTTGCCGGGGTGTAGGGCGAGAGCGCGGGTGCAATGACCGCTACCATAACGGCAGCCAGCACCAGCACTGCGCCGGTCATCCCCATCCGGTTGCGGCGAAAGATGCGCCAGAAGTCGGAAAGGCTACGTTTGAATAAGAGCCAGGATTCGTTCATCAATTTGCCTTCACCCGCGGGTCAAGGGTTGTGTACAAAATATCGGCCAGCATGTTGGCAACAATCACGCTGACTGCCAGAAGCAGGAAGGCGCCCTGCAAGAGCGGATAATCCTGCCGCACCAGGGCAGTGTGGAAGAGTTTGCCCAAGCCGTCATACGAAAAAACCGTCTCGATATAGATTGCGCCGGAGACGGTAAAACCCAGGTTAAGCGCAATCATGGTGACGATGGGCAGCATGGCGTTTTTCAGTCCGTGCCGCCATAAGACCTGCCAGTGACTCATGCCCTTGGCTTTGGCGGTCAGGATGTAATCTTCGCTCAAGACTTCGAGGATGGACGAACGCATGATGAGCATATACTCGCCCAGGTACAGGATGGTCATCGTCAGGGTGGGCAAGACAAGGTGACGGGCCAGGTCAGGCAGGACGGTGTAAAGCGGCTTGCCGACATTTTGCGGGCTGACGATGCCACCGGTCGGCAGGCCAAGCCAGGTACTGCCCGCTGCCAGCAGGATGATTCCCAGCCAGAAGGTGGGCGTCGCCCAGGCTATCAGCGAGAAAGTAAGCGAGCCGACATCGAAGGATGTCTTGCGCTTCCATCCGGCGAACAAGCCCAACGCCACACCGAAAACAATCGAGAGAACTTGTCCCAGGCCAATCAGCAGCAGGGTATTGCCCAGTTTCGACATTAAAACTTCGGCCACCGGCTGGCGCAGCGACCACGAAACGCCCAGGTTGCCGCCGGCCCACTGCTGCAGGGTGGCAAAGAACTGGTCGGGGAAGACCGGCTTATCCAGCCCAAATTGCTCGCGCAGGGAGGCCTGCATTTCCGCCGATATGCGAACGTTCCGCCCGATGACCGAGCGTACCGGGTCACCGGGCAGAACGCGAAAGAGCATGAAGTTGATGACCAGCACTACGAAAATGGTCAGCAGTGAAAACAGGAATTTTCGCAGCAGGTAGTCACGTCGGGACATTACTGAACCGGCTCGACGTTCATCAACGATTGGAAGGCATCGATACCGGTCGGGTATTCGATGAAACCGGTAAAGCGGTCTGAACGATAGGCTTGCAGGACATCGTCGTACCACAGCACAATGTACGGACGGTCATTGAAGAGCATTTCCTGCATCTCCCAGACAATTTTCTGACGCTCGTTTTCGTCGAGGGTCATCTGCTGCTGGGCAAATAATTCGTCATAGGCCGGGTTCGAGTAACCGCTGTCGCTCCAGCCGCCTTCTTCATATTGTTCGCTGGTCATGACGCTCAGCATGAAATCCGGGTCGGGGTCAGAACCCCAGCCCCAGATGACCAGGTCATAATCGGCATTCGGGTTGGTTGCCACCACCAGGCTGTCAGGGTCAACTGCCGCAGGCGTGGCCTTGATGCCGACCTGGTTCAGCCAGTTGGCAATCATATCGGCAGCGCGCGGATAGTTGGAACTATCCGAAGGGAATTGCAGGCGGAATTCCAGTCGCAGGTCGTCTTTGGCGCGGACGCCATCCGTGCCCATAACATACCCGGCTTCCTCCAGGATGCGGTTGGCCTCGTCGAGGCTAAACTGGACATCCGTCAGGTTGGAATTGAACCAGAACCCGCCGCCAAGCGTCGGAGGGATGATGCCGACTCCGGGAACACCCTGTCCCTGCAAAACGACATCCACCAAATCCTGCTTATTAATGGCGGTCGCAATTGCCAGGCGCACGGCCGGGTCGGTGATGGCCGGGTTACGATTGGGCGCCGGGTCGTGGTCGTCGGGCGCAGAGTTAAGGATTAACTCGCTGAGCGAACGACCAGAGATGGATACCGCCGTAACACCCTCGAACGTCTCAACCGTCTTGAAGGCGCTGGTTGGCACTTCGGCGGCAAAATCAACATCGCCAACTTTCAGCGCCTGGATGAGCGCATCGCTGTTGTCAAAGGTCTGGTAAACGAGCTGCCCCAGTTTCGCCCTGCCATCGAAATAGTCGGGGTTGGCATCCAAAATGATAACGCGCCGGTCTTTATCAAGCGTGCTAATCTTGAACGGGCCGGTGCCAATCGGGCTGAAGTTGGCAAAGTTTTGCAAATCTTCGGGGGTGGTAAAGCCCTCGAAATCTTTGGGATAAACGATGTACAGGAAAGCGACCCGAAACTCCATGTTGCTAATCGGGTATTCCAGTTCGATTTCCAGGGTGCGCTCATCGAGGGCGCGGGCTTCGACAAAACCGATGATATAGCTGTAGTTTGTCACCCATCCGTCCGAATTGGTGATGAAAGCGTTGATGTTCCAGGCCACCTGTTCGGCAGTGAGGGCTTCGCCGTTGTGCCACTTAATATTGGGGCGCAGGTTGAAGGTCCACACCAGGCCATCCTCCGAAACCGACCAGGTCTCAGCCAACAAGCCGACGTATTCACCGCTCGGCGCTTCGGTGGTCAGGGTTGAGTAAACCAGGTCGAACATGGTGTAAGACTCGGTCAGGAAGGCGTAGGCCGGGTTGAGCGTATCGGGAAAACCAAGCCAGCCAACGCGCAGGGCCGAGCCAGAGTCTCCCTGCGGCGGCGCGGCCGCTGGCGCGCCACAGGCAGACAGCACAAGGCCAAGCACAAGCAATACAAAAACGACTTTTTTCATGGGAACTCCTCCTCGAGTTTCTTAAATCAAAAAAACAGGCTGAACGCATGCCCCGAGGTACAAGGGAATAGAACCGTTCTACAACCTGCTTTCCGGCAAAAAATATGGAAATGGCAAGTACAAAAACTTTCCAATTTTTCTCCTCCAGTTTCATTTTACATGATATTTCGGGAATGGGGGGTAAAAAAACGCAAAACCAGGCCGGATTCTGTGCCCAAAAGTCGTATACTTGATGCGTGGAGGCAATATGTCAAAAATCATCGAAGTGACCGAAAAATACGAACGCAACGGCTGGCCGTCCATCCCGCGCCCGGATGTCAAAGCCCCAAAAGGCTGGAGCCTGGAACTCATCACCGCCCAGGAGCGCATCCGCAATCACCAACTCTCGCCGGATGGCAAAACGATTGCCTACATCAAAGACGACGGCCACTTGTCGGATGTCTTCACCCTGCCCGCCGAGGGAGGCTGGCCGGCGCGGGTCTCCGTCAATCGCGGGTTGGTCGCCTATTGGGACGACGAAATCCCGCAGTGGTCGCCGGATGGCCGCTGGCTGGCCTTTGGCATCGACGGTCACGTCCACCTTGCTCCTGCAGATGGTGGATTGCCCAAGAAACTGACCGACTTTACCGAAGCGGCCGGCGGCCCGCGCTGGATGCCCGATTCACGCCGCATCATCGTCAGCGTTACCCGCCACGAAGCCGACCAACTCGTCCTGACTGACCTGGACGGCTCCTGGCCGCGCCCGCTGACCGACAGCCCGGATGGCGACCACTGGGACCCGCACCCCGCCCCCGACGGCAAAAGCATCGTCTACGTCCTGCGCCGCTTCGACGACATCAACCGCACCGACATCCGCCTGCTCGACCTCCAAACAGACCAAACCCGCACGCTCTACGGGTTGCCAAAAATCCGCGCCTGGCGCCCGCGCTTCTCGCCAGACGGCCAGGCCATCGCCTTCACCAGCGAGCAGGGCGGCTGGAACGACCTGTGGCTTATCCGCCCGGATGGCGAAGGCTTGCGCCAACTCTCCAAACTCGGCGCGGACATCGTCCAGCACGGGTGGTCACCCGATTCAAAGACCCTGGCGGTCATCGTCAATCGCGGCGGAGCCTTCCACCTTGGCCTGCTCGACGCCCAGAGCGGCGAATACACTGAATTGCGCGGCGGCAACGGCCTGCACACCAATCCCTGCTTCACCCCCAACGGCGCGCACCTGACCTTCGAGTACGAGAGTCCGCTCCAGCCGCCGGAACTCTACCGCATGGAAATCGACAGCCGTCAGATTCGGCAACTGACCTTTTCCTTCCTCCCGGCCCTGGCTGCCAACAAACTGGTCATGCCCGAAGCCATTACCTATCCATCGTTTGACGGCCTCGAAATTCCGGCTTTTCTCTTTCGCCCGGAAAAACCCAACGGCGCAGCCATCATGCACCCGCACGGCGGCCCCTCCTCACAATACGCCTTTGAGTGGGACCCGCTCGCCCAATACCTGGCCGCCAAAGGCTACACCTTCATCGCCCCAAACTATCGCGGCTCCACCGGCTACGGCATCGAATTTGAACACGCCAATTACAACGACTGGGGCGGCGGCGACACCCGCGATTGCATCGCCGCGGCCAAACACCTGAAAACCCTGCCCGGCATCGACCCGGCCCGCATCGCCAGCATGGGCGGCTCGTATGGCGGCTACATGACCCTATGCGTGCTCTCGCGCGATATGGAATACAACTTCGCCTGCGGCATCGCCAAATACGGCGACAGCAACCTGCTCAGTTCCTGGGCGCAATGCAACCGCGAACTGCGCCTGTATACCGAAATCTTCCTCGGCCACCCGGCCAAAAACCGGGCCGCCTACCAGGCCGGTTCGCCGCTCGAAGACTTCCACAACATCCGCAAGCCCGTCCTGCTCCTGCACGGCCTGGAAGACGACGTCGTCCCACCCGAAGCCTCCGAAGAAATCGCCCACGAACTCAAACGCCTCGACAAAACCTACGAATACAAAACCTACAGCGGCGAACCGCACGGCTTCCTCATGCGTCAAACCCAACTGGACGCCTACGAACGCCTCGAACGATTTTTGGATTGGTACTTGTTACCGTAACGCGAGATATTATCTCACGCTACACTGGATAAAAAATGGCTGACTTTTTCCGTTTCGATAACTTAACCTGGCCCGAAGTGGCCAACCTGCCCCGCGACACCCCCCTTCTCCTGCCGCTCGGAACGGGCTACCCCGAGCCGGATATCGAAAAACAACTGGCATCCCCTACCCAAATCGGCCTGCTGCCGCCCTTCCCGTTTGGCTGGACTGGCTCGGGGCTGGAAGTTCCGCTACCCGTCCTGGGCGCTTATCTCAAAAACCTGCTCAACTCCCTGCGCGAAGAAGGATTCAGCCGAGTCTACGCCCTTACGCCGCCCGGCTTTTACCTCGGGATGGGCGACTCGCAAATTCAGTGTCAGGTATCAGGTGTCGGGTATCAAGTATCTGCACCTGACACTTTAATACCCAATTCAGCGCGCGAAAAAGTCATCATCCTGCCCATCGGCCACACCGAACAGCACGCCCTGCACCTGCCCCTCTCGGTGGATACACTCATTATCGAAGCAATTGCCAACGGCGCAGTACAGGCGGCCCCAGGTATTGGCTACACGCTGCCAGCGACGCCCTATGGCGTCAGCACACACCGCAACTCTTTCGCCGGGACGATGAACGCCGGCGGGCGCGCCTTCGAGGATTTCTGGCTGGCCGTAATAGACACCCTCGTTGCGCGCGGATTCGACCGCTTCTACCTGATGAGCGGACATGGCGGCAACGTCTCGTTTCTGGTCAATGTTGTCAAATACGCGGGAGATAAACACAAGCGCATCTTCTGCGCCACCGCCTGGCTGCATACTTCCGGCTCGACCGGGGTCGCCGCGCTTGAAAAATATCGCCAATCGCCGATTGGCGGGATGGGCCACGCCTGCGAGTTGGAAACCTCGATGATTCTGGCCCTGCGCCCTGATTTGGTTCACATGGACAGGGTCAAGGACGATGTTGATTTCATCACCACCCCCAACTATTACATGGACTGGGTCGAGGGCGGGTCGCTCGTGGCAAATCCGCCCTGGGACGACGATTCACGCTACGGGGCGTACGGCGCGGGCAGCCTCGGCACAGCGGAAAAAGGCCAAATCTGGCTCGACGCCGCCATAGCGGAAAAAGTCGAACACATCCGCGAAATCCACGAACAGCATCGACGGCGCGAGGAACGCCGCCGAGCGGGGTACGGCAACTGGGCCGGGAAATAAAAAGGCAGCCTTGCGGCTGCCCTGGTTAGCGGACGCGCTCCTGCGTTTGCCAGGCAGCGCGGTCTTTGGGGTCGTCGGCGTCGAGCAGACGCACGTCGACCTCCTGTCGGGTCTGATAGCCGTGCGCCTGCCACAGGTCGCGGGCGAGTTTGCGGGCATCGGCCCGAACGCCCTGGCGCGAAAAATATTCGCACACACGCGCCACGTCGCGCTCGAAAATCTTGAAGGCGTTGCGGTTGCCATCCACATCGACCACCTGGGGGAAGTCTATCAGGGTGATGTCGCCCTCCCAGTACAGGATGTTGTAGGCTGACAGGTCGCCGTGAACGCGCCGGTTGGCAAGCAGGATGTCGAGGTTGCGAAGCACACGCTCGAAAAGCGCGCTAGCCTCGGCCCGGTCGAGCGAAACCTCGCTCAGGGTCGGCGCGCAGCCCACCCCATCGCCGACATAGCCCATCAGGATGGCGTTCTTCTGCATGGCGTAGGCTTCGGGCACATCGGCCCCGGCATCGTGCAGGGCTTGCAGGGAGGTAAACTCGTGGGCAATCCACGAGGTGTGGCGCAGTTCCTCGCCGTAGGCGGTGCGTTTGCGCATGGCATGCAAGTCGCCGTCCCTGATGATGTGACGGCCTTCGTCGTCCAGGTCGGTGCGGCCCTCACGGTAGGCGGCGTCGTTTTTCAAGTTGCGCAGCATGCGCGGACGATAGACCTTGGCCGCCGCCAGCCCCCCGACGAGGATGGCCGTCCCGGCACGGCACTGGTAGACCGAGGCCTCCTTGCCGCCCTTTACGCGCCGCAGCACATCCGAAATCCATTGGTGCTCATAGAACCCGCCAAGCGAGTCGAGCAGCCACCACGACTCGAATCGGGCGGCCTTGTAGGTGAACTTGAACCCGGACGCCGAGTCGTCCTGCTTGTGCAGGAATTCCTGCTCAGACCTGGGCAATTTCTTCGGGTTGCGGTGCGGGTGGCGCGCGTGGCCCTTTTCGTCCAGGTCGAAGTCGTCGAGTTCATCGTAGAGATTGTAGGTGTTTTTAGTATTCATGTTTGGAGTCGTTTTCAAATTTAAAGCAAAAACCGCAGGAGAACCTGCGGCAGGCGGGAGTTATCTCGCAAAAGAAAAGCCGCAGGGCAAACGCACCTGCGGCAAAACGTCAAAACAATCCCGGCTGTATTAAACGAGAACAGACTCCGCAGGAGGCGCAACAACAATATTTCGAGAAATGGCTTTCATTCGATTGTGCCTCCTTTCCAAGTGGGCATGAATAAGATTATGAGATTCTAGCATGTTTACGGCAGGAGTCAAGCCCGCGCGGCTACTTCTCGTCATGGATCAGGCAAACAGACCAAACAACATCCCGCCGACAGCCAGAAGCACCAGCGTCAGGACAGCAGACAGGACAAGCAGGCTGTAATACAACTTCCGCAGGATGTGCCAGGTCTCCGAAAACCAGCCCGTTATGGAAAGCGCAGCCATGCCAAACGTTAATGCCAGGGATAGCAAGGGCAGGATGAACAAAGGCCGCATTTCGCCGGGCAGGCCAAAGAAAAGCAACAACTGCGAATCGCCATCCAGGTAGCCGATGACCACTGCCACATATCCCACAAGAAAGGCGGTCAGGATGGCCCCGTTCAGCAGCGCAAGCGGGCTTGCCAGCCGCAACAAGCAACCCGGTGCGGGTGATTCCGTATTGTTGGCACGGAAAAGTTTCACAAACCAGACCAGGGGCAGGACAAACCAGGCCGAGCCGAGAACGAGCAAAAGCGCCAGGACACCAAAAGCCCCGGCCAGCGCCCCATCTTCGAGGCGCAGCAGGCTGAAAGTCACCGGCAGGATGATTAAGTCGCGCGGGGCAAAAAAGGCCGGGGACTGGTAATCGGCCAGGCAAGCGGTATCCGGCTTTCGGGAGGGCGCGTCCCAAAAATCCTGAATAATGTAGTCGCTACACGCATTATCGAACAACTGCCCGTGCGCGCCCCAGGGAAAAGTCACCTCGTAAGCATTGGAAAGGTTGCCCGCCACAATGCGGGCGTAAGATTCCGGCGTCACGGGGTCGAAGCCGCCCGAAAGCAGCAGGGTCGGGACGTCGCTGCGGACAGGAAGATTCACTTCCGCATCGGGCAGGAGCGGAACGTTCCAGTCGGCGCAGGCCTGCAAAATCAGCTCGGGGTTATCCTGGTTGAATTCGATAATTTCAGGCTGGACACCGCTGTAATCCACATCCTGTGGGTCGAAATAGCCGTCTTCGGCGCACATAACCGAGTAGTACATGCCATAACTCATGGTGCGGTCGAAAACGAAGAAAGACAGCACCTTGCTGATGATTTCAAAATTGCCGCGTTGGGCGTCGTAAATGATGCGCGGCAGCAAGCGCGCCAGGGTCTGGTCGTACAGCATCTGGAATACGCTGCCATAAAGCGACTGCCCGTCGAGCATCGCGGGGTGTTCGATGTCGGTATCCAGGTCGCGGATTTTGACGCTGACCGGGTTCTCATCCATCTTGCGCACGGTGTCGTAGAAGACCTTCTCCAGGTCGGGGTAATGCTGATTGCAAACCGGGTCAGCCTGGCAGGAATCGAAGAAATAGCGGAAGGCGCGGTCTTCGTTCTGAATCAACCCGACAAAAAGATTGACATCCGTCGGAACGACCCCGTCCAGCACGACGCTGCGCAGGCTGTCGGGGTACAGGCGCATGTAGTGCTGGGCCAGCAGCGTGCCGTAAGAAACACCGTACAAGTTGATGGCTTCATAACCCAGTGCCAGGCGTAACGACTCGATGTCGCGGGCGTTTTCAATGCTGTTAAAATCGGCCAGCGAAATGTCATCAGCGCGCAGGCGCTCGGCGCAGGCCAGCAAGGCATCCTGCGAACGGCGCTCGGCTTCTTCATCTTCAAGGATAAGATTTAGGGTTTCGAGGGTGTATTCGTCAAATTCCTGACAATACAGGGCCGGTTCAGAGTGTAGAGTTCCGCGCTGTTCGAGCAGGACAAAATCGCGGCTGCGCGAAAGCCGGTGATTGCCAAACAGGTACGAGGTATAGAAGTCAATCGTCGAGCCGCCGGGGCCGCCCTGGGCGAAGAATATCGGGTCAGGATGGGGGGCAAAATCGCTGGCCTTGATGACGATGACCGCCAGCCGAATCGTCTTGCCCTGCGGGTCGTCATAGCGTGATGGGACGGTCAGGTAATAGCACAGGACATCTTGCCCGGCAACCAACCCAGGCGGCAAATCGACCATGCAGGTTGTCTCTTGCAGGTCAGAAGCCCCCGCCGGCATCGGCGCGGCGGCAGGCAGGACCAGCAGCGAAAACAAAGCCAACAAAACCAGGATGTGTTCTTTCTTCATCAGATGCTCCGTTGAAAAAAATCAAAGTCGCGCATTAGTATAACGCTTATACCCTGTTGTATAATTGAATTTGACAGGATAAACCATGAAAAGCGTCCGGCATACCACAGAAATTATCAGCAACAGGCTCCCGACCTCCATCCACAAGCCAGTCATGGAATTAACCCTGGCCTTGAGAAAGCTCCTAGGGCCACGATTGGAACAGGTTATCTTATTCGGTTCGTATGCGCGCGGCGACGCAGAGCCGCCCAACTCAGACCTGGATATTCTGCTGGTGCTGCGTGACGGTTTTGATTTCTGGGAAACCGACCGATTGGTTTCCCCGGTCTTCGCGGAACTTTCGCTCAAATATGATGTAGTACTCTCTCGGAAAATAATATCCCAGGCTCATTTCAGCACCAGCCGGATGCCGTTTGTCACAAATGTGCGCAATGAGGGCATCGCGATATGATTTCGCCAGAGATTAAGCACTTGCTGGAACTTGCAGGAGAAAGCCACCTTGGCGCAAAAACATTGCTCGAAAAAGGCCTGGCTCGTTTTTCTGCGGCCCAATCCTATTACACAATGTTCTACCTGGCAGAAGCCCTGCTGCTTTTTAGAGGGAAAACATTCTCAAGTCATTCAGCAGTTATTGCGGCATTCGGGAAAGAATTTGCAAAAACCGGCGAGATTGACACAAAATATCATCGCTACCTGATTGACGGACAGACGCGGCGGGAAATCGGCCACTACGGTGACGTGGGTGAAACCATTAGCAAAGAACAGGCGCAGGAAGCAATTCAATGGGCCGAAGAATTCATCAGCATGGCAAACGACTTTCTCAAAACCGCGTGAAGATAACATACAGTTAAAAATCAAAGGACAGGAATTTTCCTGTCCTTTTTGTGCGCTGGAGAGGACTTGAACCTCCACGCCTTGCGGCACATGGCCCTCAACCATGCCTGTCTGCCAATTCCAGCACCAGCGCGAGCAGGGAAGTATTATAATCGCCTTCGTAAACCTGTCAAGCAAAATTCACACTATGGGAAGAGAAGATGAAGTTCAAGATAATTTTAGCAGGCTTGTTTATTTTGTTGATTTTGTGCGTATTGGGCACGGCCATGGTTGGCTACTCGAACATTCGCTACACATCGCAAAACGCGGTGCTGCGCTATATAAGCGAACACAAAAAGGATATTGCGGTGGCCTGTTTCGACCCGTCCAACCCGCAGGCCGGTTTCTACCATAACGAGGCTGAAGCCTACCCGCTGGCGTCCACCTTCAAGATTCTGCTGCTGCTCGGTTACGCCGAACAGGTCGAAGCCGGGCTGCTCGACCCTGGTGAGCAAATTCCGCTGGGCGCGCTGGAAGCCTACCACATGCCCGGCACCGACGGGGGGGCGCATCCCGAATTCCTGAAATCGCTCGGCGAGGAGCGCGAAAGCGCCAGCCTGTCCGAGGTCGTGGACGGGATGATGACCTTCAGTTCCAACGCCGCCGCCGACTATGTACTCTCGCGCCTGGACGGTGTGAACTGGGACAAGCTGTACAACCGCCTCGGGTTGGAGCAAACCAGCCCGCCGCACTCCTACCTGGGGCTGTATCTCTACATCTCCAACCACGACACCGGAACCTACGACCTGATTCCGCTTAGCCCCGAGGAAACCCTGGCAGAACAAACCCGCCTCGAGCAGTTGTTCGTCAACGACCTCGAATGGCGCGACGCCGAACTGAAATACCTGGCAAACTTCACCAACCAGCCCGGCATCGAAGTCCAGAAGGCGGTCACGTCTGACTTCGGCGCTCGCGCCAGCGCAAACGACCTGTCCAAAATGATGCTTGCAGCCTTCGGTTACAGCGATGTGCTTTCGCCGGAAACGCAGGCCATCATCCGGCAGCACCTCGAATGGCCCATGCAGCGCAACCCCGATAACGCCAAAACTTTCAAGACCCTGGCAGTCAAAAACGGAGCCTGGCCTGCCGTCCTGACCGCCGCCTGGTACGCCGAGCCACTCGACGCCGACCCGCGCGTGCTGGTCGTGATGTATCGCAACATGCCCGACGATTTCTGGAATGCCTGGCTGTCTTCGTTCAGCCAGCAAATGCTCGAAGTCAATGTGCTGACCAGCGCCAACTGCGGCCTTTACGCCGACGCCCTTGCGCCCTAACCGTCCGGGTGGACAAAGAGCGGTTATACTTCAGCAAAAATAAATCACAGGAGTTGAGCGATGACAAAAATTGCACTCGATGCGATGGGCAGTGACGAATACCCGATTCCCGATGTAACCGGCGCAGTCCAGGCCGCCCGTGAATACGGTGTGGAAGTCATCCTGGTTGGCGACGAGGAAAAAATCAAACCGGTACTTGACAGTCTCAACCCCGGCAGCCTGCCGGTGAGCATCGTCCATGCGCCCGAAATGCTGACCATGGAAGACAAGGGCGTCGCGCTGGCGCTCAAAGCCCGCCGTCCCAACGCCAAAAACTCGATGGCTGTTGGCATCGACCTGGTCAAGAACGGCCAGGCGGACGCCTTCGTCACCGCCGGAAACACCGGCGCGGCCCTGGCGACGGCTTACTTCCGCCTGGGGATGATTGAAGGAGTCGACCTGCCCGCCCTGGCTCCCGTCTTCCCAACCGCCACCGGCTCCTGCGTGGTGCTCGACATCGGCGCCAACCCGGACGTCAAAGCCGACAACCTGCGCCAGTTCGCCATTATGGGCAGCATCTACGCCGAAAAAGTGCGCGGGGTCAAAAACCCCAAGGTCGGCCTGCTCTCGAACGGCGAAGAGGAAGGCAAGGGCAACAGCCTGGTGCGCGAAGCCACCCCGCTGATTAAAAACGCCGGGTTGAATTTCTTCGGCAACGTCGAGGGCAAGGAAGTCATCGGCGGCAAGGTGGACGTGGCCGTCACCGACGGATTCACCGGCAATGTCATGCTCAAGTCATCCGAGGCGGTCGCCAAGTTGATTGTGGATAAAATCCGCGAGGCCATCAAGACCGGCGGCCCGCTGGCCCTGCTCGGCGGCATGCTGGTCAAACCTGCCCTCGGAAAAATCAAGAAACTGCTCGACCCCGCCGAAGAAGGCGCCGCCCCGCTCCTGGGAGTCAACGGCCTGGTCTTCATCGGGCACGGCCGCTCCGACGATTTCGCCATCAAAAACGCCATCCGCGTGGCAAAGAACGCTATCGAAGCCGACGTGCTAAAAGCCATGCGCGAGGGAATTGCAGAACGCCTGAATTAATCTCTTTATCACCGAGGACTTTTATATGGATAGAAAACGCGTTGTCATCACCGGCATGGGCGTCGTCAGCGTGCTCGGAACCGGCCTGCCCGCCTTTTGGGACGGCCTGCTAAACGGGCGTTCCGGCGTCCGGCGCATCACCCAGTTCGACGCCAGCGCTTTCCCATGCCAGATTGCCGGGGAAGTACCCGACTTTGTTCCCGAAAACTTCATGGACAGGAAGGAAGCCCGTCGCGTGCCGCGCTCGGCCCAGATGGCCTATGCCGCCGCCAAAATGGCGGTTGAAGACGCTGCCCTGCCCACCCCCCTGCCCGAGCCGGAGCGTTCCGGCGTGGCCTTCGGGACGGCCATCGGCGGCATGGACCGCGTGGACGAAGGCATCAAAACCATTCGCAGTCAGGGTTACGACCGCCTGAATCCCTTCACCGTGCCCACCTCCCTGCCCAACACCTCGGCCTATCTGATTTCGCAGGAATTCCAGTGCCTCGGGCCGACCACCACTGTCGGCACGGCCTGCGCCACCGGAACCCAGGCCGTCGGCGAGGGCCTGGAGATGATTCGGCGCGGCGCGGCGGACGTGGTCATCGCGGGCGGCACCGAGGGATTAATCCAGGACTTTGCCATCGGCGGATTTTGCGCCATGCGCGCCCTGCCGGTCAACTACAATGACAACCCCGAAAAAGCCTCGCGCCCCTTCGACAAAGCCCGCGAGGGATTCATCTACTCGGAAGGCGCGGCAGCCCTGGTGCTCGAATCGCTCGAACACGCCCTTGCCCGCGGCGCGCGCATCTATGCCGAACTGGTCGGACAAGCCTCCTCATCAGACGGATTCCACATGGCCCAGCCCGACCCGGTCGCAGCCGGGCCCGCCCGCGCCATGAAGTGGGCCATCGCCGACGCCGGGCTAACCCCCCAAGACGTGGATTACATCAACGCCCACGGCACATCCACCCCGCTCAACGACCTGACCGAGACCCGCGCCATCAAGGCCGTCTTTGGCGACCACGCTTACAAACTCGCCATTTCGTCCATAAAGTCGATGATTGGGCACGCCATGGGAGCATCCGGCGCGCTGGAAACGATAGCCTGCGCCAAAATCATCAGCGAGGGAGTCATCACCCCGACCATTAACTACGAAACGCCCGACCCTGAACTCGACCTGGACTATGTCCCCAACACCGCGCGCAAACAACAGGTCAACGTTGCACTGTCCAACTCTTTCGGCCTGGGCGGGCAAAATGCCTGCGTGGTGCTGAAACGCTATTCATAACCCGGCAAGGAACCCCTCATGAACATCATCACCAACGAAAAAATTATCAAGCGCAACACCACCATCGGGCGCTACGCCACCCTGGTAGCCCTGCTCATCCTGGTTGGCGGCATGTATGTGACCTTTGCCTTCCCCGAAGACCCGCAATACGTCACCATCGCCTTTGCCGCCCTGCTGGTCGGATTCCTGCTCTCGCAGTTCGGTATCTACTTCGGCAACCGCTGGGGACGCCACCCGCGCGTCGATGAACGCCTGACCGCCGCCCTCAAGGGCATGAACAAGGATTACACCCTTTACCACTACACCACGCCGGTCTCGCACCTGCTGGTCGGCCCCGCCGGGGTCTGGATTCTGGAACCCTACTACCAGCGCGGCACCATCACCTACGAAAAGGGACGCTGGCGCCAACGCGGCGGCGGCCTGCTGCTCAGTTACCTGAAAATCTTCGCCCAGGAAGGCCTAGGACGCCCCGACATTGAAATCGACGCTGACATCCAGACCCTTCAAAAGCACCTGTCCGGGCTGCTTGGCGCGGAAAATGTGCCCCCCATCAAAGTCGCCCTGGTCTTTACCGACGACCGCGCCGAATTGCAAGTCGAAGACGCCCCTCATCCAGCCCTCAAGGCTCATGCCCTCAAAGAATTCCTGCGCAAAACCGCCAAATCCGACCCCCTCCCCACCCCGGATTACAAACGGGTCATGGATGCCCTGCCCCAGGAAACCACCGAAGCCTGAGAATGCCCGAAATCGAAAAGATTATCCGCAGCAAACGCAAAACCATCGCGCTGGTCGTCCAACGCGATGGTTCTTTGATTGTCCGCGCCCCGCTGCGCACGCCTGAAAAAACCATCCGTGAGTTGGTCGAGCAAAAATCCGGCTGGATTACCCGCAGCCGGGAAAAAATGCGCAGCACCCAACCCATCCAGCACCAGTTCGCCGAAGGCGAAACCTTCCCGCTGATGGGAAAGCCCCACCCACTAAAAATCGTCAAAAGCCAGCGCGCCAGCCTGTCCTTCGAGGGCGGTGCCTTGCTGCTGGCCGAAAAAGCCCGTCCGCGCGCCCGCGAAGCCTTCACGCGCTGGTACAGGCAGATGGCCCAACTTCTCCTGCCGGGGCGCGTTGAAGCCCTGGCCAAAAAGCACGGGTTCAAGCCTGCCAAAATCCGCATCACCTCGGCCCGCACCCGCTGGGGGTCTTGCAGCAGCACCGGAACCATCTCGCTCACCTGGCGGCTGGTCATGGCCCCGCCCGAAGTCATCGACTACATCGTCGTCCACGAACTCGTCCACCTCGATGTCAAAAATCACTCCAAAACCTTTTGGAACGCCGTCGCCGCCCTGATGCCCGACTACAAAAAACACGTCGATTGGCTCAAAAAGCACGGTCAAACCCTGGATGTCTAACATGAACCTCGAAAGCCTGCACAACCGCCCCCTCCCCGCCCTGCCCTGGGCCGAAGGTGAAAAAATCCCCTGGAACGACCCCGGATTCAGCCAGCGCATGTTGCGCGAACACCTCGCGCAAGAACACGACGCCGCCAGCCGTCGCGCAAAAATCATCAAAAAACACATTCGCTGGATACATAATTTTGTCCTGGCCGGGAAAACCTCCCGCGTCCTCGACCTGGGCTGCGGCCCCGGCCTGTACTGCGCGGAACTTGCCGCGCTCGGACATGACTGCCACGGTATCGACTTTTCTCCCGCCTCCATAGAATACGCCGTTAAAAACGCCCCCGCGAACTGCTCCTACACCCTCGGCGACTTGCGTACGACAGACTTTCCGCCCGGCTTCGACCTGGTTCAGTTTATCTTTGGCGAGTTCAATGTCTTCAAACCCGCCCACGCTCGCGAGATTCTCCAAAAAGCCCGCGCCGCCCTGACCCCTAACGGAAAAATCCTGCTCGAACTGCAAACCTTCGACGCCGTCGAACAAATGGGCAACGTACCTTCATCCTGGTACTCATCCTCCGGCGGCTTGTTCAGCGAATCGCCCCACCTGTGCCTGATGGAAGCCTTCTGGGACGAGGAACAATCCGCAGCCACCGAGCGCTACATCATCATCGACAACAACGGCCAGGTCACCCGCTACGCCTCCACAACCCTGGCCTACACCGAGGAGGCCATTGCCGCCCTGTTGCAAGAATGCGGCTTTACCCGCGTCGAATTCCACCCGGCCCTCACCGGCGAAAATCCCGAAAGCCCCGAAGACTTCCTGGTCGTTATTGCCCGTCGTTAAGCCGTCTCGGCCTTGCGTCCCAACCGCCTGCCAATGACCGCCCCGATTGGCCCGGCCAGCAGGATGGAAACAACCGCCGCAACAACAGCCCCCACAACACCGAGTACCCCGCTCCATAGAAAGGCGTATGTCGGCCCAAGGTTGGCGACTGTCTCACCGCTGGCATCCAGACAAATGAGTTCAGAAGCCGTTGCCGGCATATCGACCCCGCGCTCATCCCTGATGGTAGTGGCGTAAGTATAAAGCCCCGGCGTTGTTCTCTCAGGGCACAAGTAACGGCCAACCGTTTCGATAACAAAATCGGTCTGCGAGGTAAAACCCGCCACCATCAGTCCTACAGGCACCAGGCAAGCGCCCATAACAGTGAACAAAAGCACCCAAACAATACAGCCAACTGCCAGGCCTTTTTTCATAACCGCTCCTTAAGCGAAAATAATACCAAAACTGATTATGCACGCGCCGTCAAGCGCAAAGAGAAGCCGATGGAGGTCATC
>JAGVAO010000243.1 GCA_020060235.1 Anaerolineales bacterium
GACCTGGGGTTTTCGCTGGAACAGGTTGCCCAGTTGCTCAATGAGAAACTGTCCACGGCTGAGATGCGCGGGATGCTGCGCATGAAGCAGATGGAACTGACGACCAGGCTGGAAGAGGAGCAGGCCCGGCTGGCGCGGGTGGAGGTTCGCTTGCGCCAGTTGGAGCAGGGCCGCCAGGCCGCAGGGGTGGATGTTGCGCTCAAGGAAGTGCCGGAGCAAACGGTGTTGATGGCGCGTGTGATTGCGGCCAACGAGTCGATGCTGCTGCCTGCGCGCCAGGGCCTGCAAACCCTGCTCGAAGACCATCTCGAGCGCGCCCAGCTCAGGCCGGCCAGCCCCTGGTTTGCCTTCTTGAACGAGTTGCCCCATGCCGAGGACGACCTTGAAATTGCCCTGGCGGTCGGGGTTCATCTCAGGAGCGGTCAGCGCCAGGGGGACTGGCAGGGCAGCCCGGTTGAACTGCAAACCCTGCCTGAAGTTCCGAACATGGCTTCGCTGGTGCATTGCGGCGAGTATGCCACCCTGCCGCAAACCTACGCCGCGCTGTATGCCTGGATGCAAGACCATGCTTACCAACTCGCTGGCAATTGTCGTGAAATCTACCTTTCTGAAGATGGCGTTCATGCCATCCTGACCACTGGCGGCAGCCACGGCCTGATTGAGGCCCAGTGCCCGGTCGAGAAGGCGCGTGTGCCGCTGGCCATTCACGCCGCATCAGAAGAGAAAGAAGGAACAATCATGGAAACAAAAATTGTCAACAAGCCCGCCTTTAAGGCCATCGGGATGTCGTATGTCGGCAAGAACGAGCAGGGTGAGATACCCCAGATGTGGGGCCGGTTTGTCCCGCGCATCAACGAACCCCGGCGAATTGACCCCGGCTCCAGTTATGGCCTGTGTTTTTCGGAAGTTGCCGGGGCGGCGGACGGCGAGTTTGAGTATGTTGCCGGTGTGGAAGTCGCCGATGAGCAGTTCATCCCGGAGGGGATGGTCTGCCGCGAGGTCCCGGCCCACAAGTACATCGTCTTTACCCATCATGGTAAGTTGGACACATTGGGCGAAACCTATCATTACATCTACAACACGGGTTTGGCGCAGGCTGGCGTCCAGGTACACCCCTCGCGCTTCGACATGGAAGTCTACACCAGCGAGTTCATGCCCGACTCGGAGAACTCCAAACTGTACATCTATGTAGCGATTCAGTAGCGCGTTGTTTTTGCGAGAAAGCGAAACCGGCCTTTTGGGCCGGTTTCATTTTTTGTTTAGCGTGAATTCGGGATAAAGATTGAGAACCTGATTCCGTGAAAAATTTTCACGGAAAGCCGCAAAGACCGCTAAGTTTTTTTATTTTCTTTGCGCACTTTGCGACTTTGCGCGAGAAAAAGCACAAAATTTAGCAGAAAAATCTTATCCCGAACTGACTCTATTTACTACTGCGCACGTCAAAGGACGAAAATTCACCGCTGGCGGGCAGCCATTCGTGATGCAGCCGGTCGACCCGCGAGGCGCGCGGCCCGGCTCCCACAATGTGGGCAAATTCTTCCAGGTCGGCGCGCTGGCCTTCGGCAACGGTTTCGACCTGGTCGTAGCCGACATTGCGCACCCAGCCAATCAGGCCGAGGTTGTTGGCGGCATGGGCCACAAAAGCGCGAAATCCGACTCCTTGCACGCGGCCAGTGACCCAGAGATGCAAACGTTCGTTGGGGGAGGTTTTATCCATGCTTGGGCTTGAAGGAAGAGAACAAGGCCGGGGCAATCGGAAGGAAAACCAGCATAAGGAACACCAGCAAGTAACCGGACAGGTTTTTGAAGGCCATCGCCATCCGGTTTTCGCCCAAGCTGCTTGCGCGCCAGGCATATTCGAGTTGCGAGAGCGAAATGCCAAGCGCCTGCTGGACTCCCTGCTCGCAGCCCAGGCCATCGGCGTAGGCCAGCACCAGCCGGTTCAACCCCGAAATGCCGTATTCGTCGACGATATAGCGGGTGAATGACTCAGACTGGGCATAGGCCAGGAAGCGGGAGGAAGCGTCTACAGGGAAATCGCCGCACAGGCGGGAAAATGAAAGCAGGCCATCGTTTTCAACGGCAACTTGCAGGGAGCGCGGATAGTCGGGGCTGGGATAGGTCTCGGAGACGGCGGCAATTCCCTCGCGCAGCCAGATGGGCAGCAACGGGTAGCGTTCCCCGGCGAGTTCGTAAGTCAGGATGTGCGCCAGTTCGTGGGGTATCTTGCGTTCCATGCTGGCCGCCTGCTCGAGGCCCGGCGCAATTGCCACCAGCGCAAGATAAAGGTCGGGGCTGGCGTGCCCGCTAACCCAGGCCGGACCGCCCTGCTGGAGGGTGGCGCGCAGGTCTTCAGAACTGGCGTAGATGTAAATATCGACCGGGCGGCCCAGGCTGACGGAGAGCAACTGGCCGGTTCGCTCAGCCCCGCTGCGGGCCGCATCGAGCGCGGACTGGCCAAAAGCCGCGTCGCCCGCGTACCAGTGGACGCGCAGGTTGTCCTGTTCGCGCACCTGCCAGGGGAAGCGGTTGTCGAGGTAACGGAAGGCAAACTCGGCTGAGTCCGCTGTCGAACCGTCCGCAAAGGTAAAGCGAAACCAGAAGGCCACCTCCGCAAACGGGCGCAGGTTTCCGTTCCGAATCTGGTGGATGAAAGAAATCTCCCCGTCCGGGCCGAGTTGGACGGGGGTCGAAATGCTTGCGCTCTCACCCTGGGCGCGCAGGAAAGCGACAGCCTGGCTGATGGTTTGGTCTGTCCTGACCCGCGCCCGGACACTGACCTGCTCGCCAAAAATATGGCTGGTGACAACCTGTTCGACAGGAACGGTTGCCTGGGCGGCGGCGGACTGCCAGGCCGGGAAGCCTGTCAGCAAAGCGATGATGAAGAGCAGGAAGTATCGTTTCATTGCCTAAGGCTGGTCTTTGGGGTCTTCGTCAGGGTCAATCGCCAGCAGGTCGAAAGCGCTCATCTCTTCGGTGAAATCGAGGTTTGCCAGGGCTTCCTCGATATAGTCAAGGGAATCGTCATCTTCGGCCTGGTCGAGCAGGGTTTCGAGGGTCACGCGCACATCTTCGCCGCCGATTTGCGAAAGCGACCAGACGGCGGCGGCAAACACTTCGGTGTCTTCCTCGTCTTCGAGCAGGTCGAGCAGGAATTGCCGGGCCGAATCCATGCGCAGCAGGCCGGCCGCCTGTACCGCATTGCGGCGCACTTCGTTGTGCGGGTCGTCGAGTTTCGAGAGCACCAGTTCTTCCCATTGTTCGTTGGCCGAGTGCCCCATTGCAGCCAGGGCCGAGGCAACCCATTTGGAATCGGGCTTCTTGAAGGCATTGTTGATAAGCACTTCGGCTTCAGGGCGGCTGGAATAGCCGAGCGATTCGAGCGCGGCGCGCTGGAGTTCGGCATTTTCGACGCGCGACAGGCGCAGCAGGCATTCCTCGGCCAGGATGCGCGCTTCAGCGCTGATGTCTTCCAACTCGCCAGATTCGACAAAACTGCCGAGCACAGCGGCGGCCTGGGTTTGCACGCCCAGGCTGGGGTCGCCCTCCGCCAGTTCGACCAGGCGCGGCAAGATGCGGGTATCGTCCGAATCGACCAGCAGACGCAGGGCCAGGAAGCGGATTTGCTCATCCGGGTCGTTCAGCAGTCCGGCGGCCAGGTCATCATAATAGGCCAGGGTATCTTGCTGGTAATTTTCGGCCAGTTTTTGCATCAAGGTGCGCTTGCGGTTTTGCGGCAGGCCGGGCCAGGACTGCATCAGGGCGGCCAGGTCGCCTTGCGCAAGGTCGGAGAAATGTTCCAGGTAGCGGGAAGGGAAAGCAGTCGAAGTATCTTCGAGCGCAGTCAGGACAGTTTTAAAGGAAGGCTTTTTCGTCATCGCAATTTAACGGAAGAGATTCGAGACATCCACCGGGTCGATGACATCGCGCAGGTTGATGAGCAGCATCAGGCCGATGAGCAGCAGGAAAGCCACCCCGTTGATGACATTTTCGAGCCGGTAGGGAATTCGGCGGCGGAACAGGATTTCAGGCAGGGTGAACAGGATGCGCCCGCCATCGAGCGCCGGGATGGGCAGCAGGTTGAACACGCCCAACGAAACGCTTATCATGCCCAACAGCGCGAGGGTGTAATTGGAAGGCATCGGGGCTGCCTGCCCGGACGCGCTGGCGGCCTCGGCCAACTGGCGGGTTTCGGTATCGCGTTCGACCGCTTCCGAAAACATGCCGTACATGCCCACCAGGCCGACCATGCGGGCCTCTTCGGGATGAATCAGGCCTTGCACCAACATCACCGGCAGGCTCAACAGACCGACCACATAGGCCCCGGTAATGGTGGCGCCGCCGATGAACGATTCGCCGAGACTGGCAGGCCGGGTCGGGGTCTGGAGAACAACGCCCATGGCGCCCTGCTCGGCGCGGCTGGAAAGCGGCACTACGCTCA
>JAGVAO010000062.1 GCA_020060235.1 Anaerolineales bacterium
ACCCGGCGAATGACTACCCTGAATTGTAGGACGGGATGGGGGATGGGTCAAGTGAAAAAAGGCATGTTGGGTATAAAAAAGGCCGGGAATATTCCCGGCTTGTGTTCAGGGTAAGATTTGGATGGCGTTGATATCTGCTATGCCATCTAAATCGCCTGTACCATCTGGTTTTGAGAGAGGGGCATAGAAGTGAATATAGTTGTATGTCCCCGGCGGAACGTGCCCGTCCAGTTCGATTGCAAATCCTGTGCCAGATATGAGATGAATTGCGTTAATTGGGTGATTGTCCGGCTCTGAGTCAACAAGCCCCAGAGTGTTCATGTTTGGGAGTACATTCAAATCCGCCAAGCCATCGCCCCAATTGAAGATTTGAATCCAGTCTTCGGGGTGGCCTGTTGCGCTAATCCAGATGACAATTTGGTCCATGAGAATGCCCGGCGACATGGCTCGTTCATAAAAAATCAAATCCGGGCCGGAGTTTCCGTTTACGTTAATTGTAATTCCCAAAGTTAGATAATTGCCGCTTCCCAACTCGTAAATAGAACCATCAGGCGTGGTGCCAATAGTAGGCGGCCAGGCGGCGGGTGTTACGGGGGTAAAGGTAAAGGTTGGCACCAGGGTTTCGGTAGGTGTCAATGTTATTGTCGGGGTGTTTGTAGGTGTGTTGGTAAATGTCGGTGTAGAAGTTGGGGTGAAGGTAAATGTAGGTGTAAAGGTGGGAGTAAAGGTCGGCGTAAAAGTCGGGGTGAAGGTTTGGGTCGGGGGCGGCTTGGGGGTAAACGTCCAGGTCGGGAAGACGAAGGCCAGGGTGTTGGTCGGGAAGGCGGTTGGGGTCGAAAACTCGGTTGGGGTGGGGCTGGCCCCCTGTCCCTGGGTCGGCTGGGGGGTGACAGTCGGCTGCTGGGGCGGCTGTCCGGTGGCAGGGATGATGACCACGACCGGCACTTCGTTGAGCGGCCCGAGGTTGGCCTGCGGGGTCAGGAAGGTTTCCTGCCAGGCAGGCGGGGTCAGGATGTCAGGGCGCAGCGGCGCGAGCAGGGCCGGGTTTCCATTTTGCGGGGCGGCTGCATAAGGGTCGATTTTTGAATCCATGTCCGAGGGCACGTCCCAGCGCGGCATCAGCCGCAGGGCAAACTGGCCGACAACCAGCATCAACAAAACGCCCAGCACAACCAGTGCCAGGAGCAATATCATATCGCGCCGTTCAGGATGGGAAATGTTCATTGTCTGAGATGCTTGTCGAGCGGCAGGACAACATGGAACGCGCTGCCGGGATTGGTTTCTTCGTCATGGCCGGGGCTTTCGACCCAGATTTTGCCGCCATGCGCTTCGACAATGCCGCGCGCGATGGCCAGTCCCAGGCCGGGGCCGCCGCCCTTGAACTTTGTCCGCCCGGAGGAATGCAACTGCACTTCACCGGTTTGGTAGAACTTTTCGAATATCAAATCCTGGTGTTCGTGGTCGATGCCGATGCCGGTATCGCTGATGACGATTTCGACCTGGTTCTCCTCGGGGTGTATTTCGCCCCGGATGGTAATCGTCCCGCCGTCGGGAGTGTACTTGATGGCGTTCATCACCAGATGGTAGAGCATTTTGTAGAGCAGGTCGGGGTCGGCATACACCAGCGGCAATTTGCCGATGCCGTCTGTGACCAGTTTCAGGTTTCTCTCCTCCCATGCGCTGGCAAAGGTCTTTTCGACCCGCTTCATCGGCGCGAGCAGGGATGTCTTTTCCGGCAGGGCGGCCAGGGTCTTGCTGTCGATTTTTGAAATATCGAGCATGCTGTTGACGACTTCCTGCATCCGCGCCGAACCTTCGAGCAGGCCTTTTGAAATGCCTTCCAGTTCGTGGTTCTTCTTGGCCTGGATGTCGAGCAGTTGGGCATAGCCGCTCAGGAGCGTCAGCGGGGTGCGCAGCTCATGTGCCGCCACCTGGATGAAACTCGATTTGGTTTTGTCCATCTGGGCCAGGGTCTGGTTGGCGCGTTCGAGTTCAAGGGTACGCTGCTGCAAGTTGGCGGTCATCTCGTCGAAGGTGTTGGCCAGCACGCCGATTTCGTCGCCGCTCCGCACACCTGTGCGCTGGTTCAAATCCCCGGCGGTGATGGCCTGCGAGGCCCGCACCAGCGCGTAGATGGGATTAATCAACAGGCGCGAGATTCCGTACCCGATGGCAACCACGCCAATCATGGCCGCGCCGAAGAGCAGGATGTAATTATTGCGGCTGACCGCTCCCGGTTGCAGGACGAAGTCGAGCGGCAGGATGACGGCAAAGGCTCCCAGTTGGTCGTTCCCGACCCGCAGCGGACTGCGCGCCAGGCTGTACCAGCGGCCTTCCAACTCGAAATTTTCCCCGCCGATGTTGCCCCTGGCCTCGACCACCTGGCGGAATTCGTCCGCCGAAATCGAAAGCCCGGACAGGTCAATTGCTCCCGGCAGGGTGGCGGCAAGCGCCTTGCCGCTTTCGTTGTAGAGGATGACGTCTGCCAGCGAGGTGCTTTTCAGGTAAGGCAGGATGGTGTCGAAGGATGTGCCGACGACGACCACCCCCGCCAGTTGGTTATCCAACTCGATGGGCAGGGATGAAAAATAATAATATCCGTTCTGTTGCGGGGAATAGGCCAGCATCCGGCGCGGGGCTGCCTGCGGGTCGTTGGCTGCCAGCAAATCCTGCACGATGGGCGTGTTGGCAATTCCGCTTGCTTCGCTTTGCTCGACCAGGCTGCCATCCTGCGCCCTGGACAGGTGCAGGGTTTCGACGCCCTGGCGGTCGACCAGGATGACCAGTTCGATGTTGACGCCGCTGGCAACCGGGCGGGTCAGTTGGGCAACTTCGGCGCGGTTGTTCTCTTGCAAGGCTTCGGCCAGGCCGCTGGTATAGGCCACCAGGCGGGCCATTTCGATGTGGGCTATTTCCTGGCGCGCAAAATCGTCCGAGACAACCCGGCCCGCTTCGAGCAATTGATTGGTCAACCGCTCCTGTAATGAGTTGGAAACCAGTCGGGTGACAACATAAACGCCTGTCACTGCCACAATCAGCGTCAGCAACAGGTATGGCAAGATGACCTTGTATCGAATACTCACAATTTCCCCTCGCAAGTGGTGTGAAACGTATCACATTGATTATACTGTTTTTTTGACCGAATCAGCGAGGCAATGTAAATCGATAATCTTGAAAGTTTTCCCATTTACCCGCCGGGCTTCTTGCTGTTGTATGACGATTTTGCAAAAATAACACTCTTTTATTGCCGAAAATGAACCGGGATGACTGGCTGGGGATTTTTCGTTTGTTTGCGGGGGCCTAAAATTCAATCCTTTTTAACCTTTACATGCTGGCTATTTGTTGTAAACTACATCCCGTTGGCGTTTTTCCCGGTGCCACCCGGGGGGACGCCGTCAATCTTTAACTTGATAATGAAAGGGATTTTTATGAATGTCAGAGCATCTCAGTACCTATCTGTCACCTAAGTTGGAAGGCCGCCCGAGAGCCGATGGCAACGGAAACGGCATCTTTGCCAAAGAGCCTTTGAGAAAAGGCGACCTCGTAGCCGTTTTCGGGGGTGTCGTGTACGAATATGACACCTTTGTTACCCTTCCTGAAATTGAGCGCACGTTGTGCATCCAGGTCGAGGAAAACCACTTCCTGGTGCCGCGCCCCATCGGGGAAGGTGATTATGTCAACCACTCCTGTAATCCCAATGCCGGGCTTTCGGGGCAGATAGCACTGGTTGCAATGCGTAATATTCATCCCGGCGAAGAAGTTTGTTTCGACTATGCCATGAGCGATACGCTCCCCTATGATGAGTTCGACTGTGACTGTGGGGCTTACCACTGCCGCGGACGGGTGAGCGGCAACGACTGGCGTTTGCCCGAACTGCAAAAGCGCTATGCCGGCTTTTTCGCGCCGCATGTCCAGCGCAAGATTGACGCCTGGCGGGCCGAGAAACGCGCGGCTGAACGCCTGGCCCGCCGCCGCGAGAAGTACATCTATGGCGGCGCAGTCGCCATCCCGGCCACCCTGTACGAGTAGCGGGAAAGGTCTCAAAATGCAAAACATCCGGCGCGCCCAAGAGCGCGCCGGATGTTTTTGGCTTAAAGCGCAGCCTCCACCGGGGGGAGGACCCGGTGGAGGCATTCGCCAAAGGAGGAGACAGTAAGGAGCTATTGCCCTATCTCTTGCCTGTATGATACTTGCCCGCCTGTTGGCTGTCTACCTGTATATGTCACCTTTAACTGGTGATTAATTTCACAAAAATGTTATGACAGTCCTACTTGAGTTTGCGATTTAAATCGTCCAGCAGGCCGGGGGTCAGGCTTGGTTTGGCCCTGCCTGTCGGGTTTACCCGCCGCGAGACTTGCGCGCTGTCCAGTTCGGTGCTGAAGCGCATCCAGTCATCCACCACAAAGACAAAGTGCGGGGTCTTGTCGTGAAAAAAGAAGGGCGAAAGAAAGAACCTGAGCCAGAACCGCGAAATGGGATACTTGGTCAGGTAAACCACATTGGCCGTGCGCCCGAGCAGCGGTTCGAGCATTTCGCGCTGGTGGCCCGATAACTTCTTGGGCGGGAACAGGGACGACATCTCTGCCGAGGTCACGCGATGGATGCGTTTGTAAGCGATATTCAGGCGCAGGAAGGGCGTGACAATCCGAAAATGGTCGTTGAACATTTGCACATAGGCAAAATTGCGAATGGTCAGCAGGAAAAGGCTGAACCCGATGGCAAGAAACCCCACCACCAGGAAGATGGTGGTTTGAAACAAATCCGGCTGCGGAAAAGGGTTCTCAGCAGGGTCGCTGAAAATCCAGGCGGCGCCCCAAACAGCCCCAATGTAAAGGAGCAGTACCAACCCCATCGTGAAAATCGGCGTCCACCAGCGGCCAAGCAGGTGACGATAGAGCAGGAGGGGGTATCTTCGTCCGCCGCGCGCCATTTTTTATTCCTCGACATCCCCAAAGCGGGCCAGTTCGGGGCCGGAGGGCGCGTCTTCGCTGCCCAGTTGGGCGCTTAAACGGGCAATTGCCTCGGCCAGGTGTCCGCCGCGCAGGCTAAAGGTGATGTCGCCGCGCGTTTTTTCGATGATGCTGCGGGCAATGTCGGTCTGGCGGCGCAGACCGTTGGTAATTGCATCAGGGTAATCCATCGTCACCAGCACGGCGTAGATGTCGTCCATCAGCGTCAGCAGTCGTTCGGCCTCGTCCGAATAGCCGTGCCGCAGGATGTCGAGACAGCGGCGGCGCAGTTCGCCGACCACCTCGGCCAGGCCGTTCAGGTAGGTGGCGTGTTCGGCCTGCAACTCGTCCGGCCCGGGCAGGGGCTGCCCCTGGATTAAGGCGCAGGTGACGTTGGCCTCGACATATTCCTTGAGCGCATCCTGCGTATAGCCTGCGTAATATAAATCCGGGTAGGCGCGCAGGCTGGTGCGCAGCGTATCGGCCAGTTTGCCGGCCTCGGTCAGGTGCTCCTGCATCGTTTCGGCTTCCCCACGGTGGACGGCCCGAATGGCCTGCGAGCATTGGCGCGTCAACATACGCGCCTGGGCCAGGGCCTGGTCGCGGGCGGCGGTGCGGGCGTCGAAAGTGGCCCGAATTTGTTCCGAAAATTCTTCCAATTTTTGCATAACGTTTTTCAAGGTTTTCCTTCTTCGGGCGGGCTGCCGTCAGGCGGCTGCTGAAATGGTTTAAAGAGATGGTCGGCCAGTGAGGAAGACCCCGCCGGGACGTTGATTTCGCCAAAAGCGGCCTCGTAACGCGCCAGGTTTTCGCCCAGGGCTTTGAAGAGCAGTTTTGCGCTTAATGGCGACATCAAAATGCGCGCCCCGATGCGCGCGCGCGACTCGCCGGGCAGCAGGTGGGCAAAATCAAAAACCATATCGGCGGGCGAGTGCGCGATGCGCACCAGGTTGGCGTACACCGGCTGTAAATCTGCCGGGACTTCGAGGGATGTATTCGGGCGTGGGGGATTTTGGGACATCGAAAACTCCTGTAAAAAAGCGACAACCTGCCCTGAGGCAAGTTGTCGCCTGTATCCTGTGCCTAGAACGGGATGTCTTCTTCAGGCGCGCCGACAAAATTGCCGCCCATATCGTGGCCCATGCTGCCTCCGCCCTCGTCGCGGTTCGACAGGAAGCGAACCGTCGCGGCGGTCACTTCGTAACTCGAACCGTGCGAACCGTCCTGTTTTTGATACACTTTCGGCGAGCCGGTGGCAGGGTCGGGGCGCAGGGTGCCTTCCACAAGCACTTTGCTGCCTTTTTTGACATACTGGTTGCAAACTTCAGCCAGTTTGCCCCAGGTTGTTACCCGAAACCAGATGGTTTCTTTGACCGTTTCACCACTGCTGCTGGTGTATTGGCGGTTGGTTGCCATCGAGAAGGATGTAACAGGCTGCCCTGACGGGGTGTAACGCATTTCGGGGTCGCGGCCAACATTTCCAGCGATGATGATTGTGTGAAACATGTGATTCTCCTTTTTGTCTACAGGACCGAAAAATTTTCCTTATTTTACACTAACAAGCCCGCGCGCATCAGGCCAATTTGCCGGGGATGGAAAAAGAACGCCGGTGGATGTCGCTGCACCCCAGCCGCTTCAACGCCTCGGCATGGATGCGCGTTCCGTAGCCTTTATGACGCGCCAACCCGTAGCCGGGATACTGACCCTCGAGCCTTTTCATCGCCTCATCGCGGGTGGTCTTGGCGAGCACGGATGCCGCCGCGATGCTGAGCGACAGGCTCTCGCCTTTGGGCATGACCCGGTGCGGATTCTGCAAACCGGGCCAGTGGATGTAATCTAACAGCAGGTAGTCGGGCAGGATGCTGGCGTTCTGGATGGCGCGGCTGAAAGCCAGGCGGGTGGCCGGCAGGATGCCGAGTTCGTCTATTTCGGCGGCGGAGGCCTCCCCGACCGACCAGGCCAGGGCAACCGATTTAATGGCCAGGGCGGCGCGGGCACGCTGGAGGGCGGTCATGCACTTCGAGTCGCGCACACCGGCCAGGGTGAGTCCGATGCGGGGGTCGGCTGGCAGGACGACCAGGGCTGCCATAACGGGGCCAGCCCAGGCCCCGCGACCTGCCTCGTCCATTCCCCCTACAAACTTGAGTCCTTGCAGCCACAGGGATTGTTCGATACCCAGGCCGGGGTTTTCAGGCATATTTGCCGAGCCGCCCGTTGCGGCGGATGAGCAGCAGGTCACGGAACATGCGCCACGAGTCGCGCAGGACGTTGACTTTGCTATCGGGGTTGAAGTACCAGGGGATGGGAATTTCGACAATCTGCAGGCCGCGCAGGCTGGCGATGTAGAGCAGTTCGACATCGAAAGACCAGCCCATCAGGGTCTGGCGTTTGAAGAGGTCTTCGGCCACCTCGGCGCGGAACATTTTGAAGCCGCACTGGGTATCTTGCAGGCCGGGCAGTACCAGGGCGCGAATCAGGCTGTTGAAAACCCTGCCGGTGATGTGGCGGTAGCCCGGCTCGTCGTAGCGGATTGCGCCGGGGGCCTCGCGCGAGGCGATAACGATGGGCGCTTCGACAGCGGGCGGCAGGAAGCGATTGACCTCGCCGATGGGCATCGAAAGGTCGGCGTCGGCGAAGAAACGATATTCACCCCTGGCCGCCAACATGCCGGCTTGCACGGCGCGGCCTTTGCCGGGCAGGTTTTCATGCAGGGCGCGGATGATGGGATAGCGGCTCTCGAAACCGCGCGCGATTTCGAGGGTTTTGTCGCTGCTGGCGTTTTCGACCACCAGCACTTCGCTCTGGTAAGATTGCGATTCAATGAAACGAACCACCTGCTCGAGGGTGTCGGGCAGGCGGCTTTCTTCGTTGTGGGCCGGGATGATGATACTGAGATGGGGATTAGACATTGAATTGGGCTTGAACGTAAGCAATGAAGCCGATGACGATGCACAGCCATACCAGCAGGATGCCTGCCAGGATGGCCAGTTGGGTGACGGTCATGCCCAGGATGCGCTGCTTGCCTTTGCGGGCGCGTTTGGGCGGCGGGGCCGGTTGGGCTTCGTCCGAGGTTTCTTCCTCGCTGTCGTCGAAGGTAAATTCGCCGAGGGTTCCGTCGCCGGGTTCGGATGCTTCACTTGGTTCATAAAACCCGTGGGTGGGTTCTGGCTCGGGCTGCACTTCGGGTTCTGGGGATGCATCGGCAGCCTGGCGCAGGGTCTTGCCGGTCAGGATGACCTGGGCAATCATGGCGGCTGCTTCGGGGCCGAGGCTGTCGCGCGCCTGGGCAATCGAGGCGGCCAGTCTGTCGAGCGCGTCGCTCATCACCACGCGGACGATGGGGCGCACCGATTCGACGTGCGTGCCGGGGTCGGCGGAAAGCAGGATGGATTCAACTTTCAGTCCTTTCAGCCCGGCGCGTTCAAGGAAGACTTGCAAGACCTGGCCCATGCGCGAGGTGCGCACGATCTGGTTCACTTTGGCCGGTACAAACTGGCTGCCGCTGATTTTGCCCCACTCGTCGTCTTTGGCGCGAAAGACGCCCTTCTCGGTGATGACGTTGATGAGGAAAATGCCGGGAGGGCCAATCAGGATGAGAGGCAGTTCGACATCGGTGCCGCCCAGGGTTGCGTTGCGCAGCAGGACGAAATTGCGCCCAAGATTTTTCTCCAGAACGGGAATGATTTTTGCCTGGGCCTGGATGCGGTCGTACCAGGACAATCCATATTTCAAGGTGGCCTGGATGCGGTCAGGGATGCTGATGCTGCCGTCCTGGCCGAGAAAGGGGGTTTTGTCGATAATTTTCATGCCGCTTCCGCCTTAGAAAATGGGGACACCTTCGAGCATGTCCCTGCCAGCCTGTGGGCCGGTTGTGATGAATCCGTTGCTGACCTGCACGGTTTTATCGGTTTCAAAAGTGCCCGCGAGAAACTCTTTGCGTTGTCCGGTGACGCATTTTTTGCCGCCTTCGAGTTTTTCAAGCAAGGTTTCGCGGGACATCAGGAAGTGGTCTGAGAAGGCTGCGCCGCGTCGTTCAAAGACACGGGCGGTGTCGATTTTTCCGTCGGGGGCGTATCGGACAGTTTCGATAAGGATGTCAAATTTTGCGCGGGCCATCGCTTCTCCGTTATGTTTATTTTATAGGACTTCCGCAAATAAGAGTCTTACCAGGGCTTATGACACGAATTTCACGAAATATTCGTGAAAATTTGTGAAATTCGTATCCAGATTCTTACTTCTGGATGAGTTTTTTGTAAGTCTCATTCTAGATTCTATTTTAAGCCATTTCGGGCTGGTTGGCGAAGGCAAAATAAGAAATGAAAACCGCCGACCCAAGCGGAATCGACGGTTGTGTGTCGGGGTGGACGGATTTGCCTGTCCCCAGAATGGGGAAACCGCCGACCCAAGCGGAATCGACGG
>JAGVAO010000206.1 GCA_020060235.1 Anaerolineales bacterium
AGATGTAGCCGCAAGGTTTGCGCTACAGTAATTCAATATTTGCACTGCGCTACTGCAATTTTCAATTGCAGTAGCGCAGTTGTTTTGCATAACAGCCGTTCGCATAACGGAGCGCAAAATATCAGGATTACAGCATTACAAAAATTCATTTCCTGTGCCAAAGAAAGCGACAAATGACGTCGCAAGATGTGACATGTAAATATTGACATTGTTTAAGGTCTTCGATAAACTAAATGTGAAATAAATCACAACTCGCCCTTTGCAAAACGAGGATGACATGGTTCAACTGATTATCGATGACAAGAAAATTGAAGTTCCCGAGGGAATAACTGTCTTGCGGGCAGCGGAGATGGCGGGCATTCGCATTCCAACACTGTGCGACCACAAGGAATTGACCCCCTATGGCGGCTGCCGCCTTTGCATTGTTGAAGTACAGGGCTGGCGCGTCCCGATGGCATCCTGCACCCTGCCGGTAAGCGAGGGCATGGTTGTCAAAACCCAAACAGAGATATTGAAAAAATCGCGCAACTTTATTTTGTCGATGTTTTTCAGCGAGCGCAACCACTTCTGCCCGTTCTGCCAGGTCAGCGGCGGCGATTGCGAACTGCAAAATGCTGCTTATGACGAAAAGATGACCCACTGGCCGATGCAGCCCGGCTGGAACAATTTTGTGGTCGATACTTCGCACCCCTATTTTGTGCTCGACAACAACCGCTGTATCTTGTGCCGCCGCTGCGTGCGCGCCTGCGCTGAAGTCACCGGCAACTTCACCCTGTCGGTAGCCGAACGCGGCGCAGCCAGCACCATCGTCGCTGATATCGACGTGCCGCTCGGAGAAAGCTCCTGCGTCAAGTGCGGTGCCTGTGTCCAGGTCTGCCCGACCGGCGCGCTGATTGACCGCACCAGCGCCTACCAGGGCTTACAGGAAAACGTCAGCGAAATCAAATCGGTCTGCGTTGGATGTTCGGTGGGCTGCGGCATCACGCTGAAAGTACGCGACAACCGGATTGTGCGCATCGAAGGCGACTGGCAAGGGGCCGTCAATCGCGGCGCGATGTGTGAACACGGTCGCTACCACCCGATGATTGAATCGCGGACGAGAATCAAGTCCCCGCTGATGCGCAAAAACGGCGCGCTCGAATCGGTTTCGTGGGAAGAGGCCCTGGGCGCTGTGGCCGAAAAACTCAAACCGCTGGCTGGCGACGCCCATAACGGCGTGGCCGCCATCGCCTCAACCCGCCTGCCGCTCGAAGTCCTGTCCGCTTTCAAGGAACTCTTTGCCGACGGCCTGAAGAGCGGTCTTGTGACCAGCACTGAAGAAGGCATGACTACCCAGGCTGTCTCGGCCCTGGCAGAAAAAATCGGCGCTTTTGAAGGCCGCCTGGATGTGCTCAGGAATGCCGATGTTGTCCTGTGCGTTGGCGCGAACATCGCCAAGTCGCACATGGTGGCCGGATTTATGGTCAAACGCGCCCGCCCGCATGGTATGCGTATCATTTCGGTTGACCCCGAAAAGAATGAGATGGATGAACTCGCCAACATCGCGCTTAAGAACAAACCCGGCTCAGACCTGGCGCTGATCGAGGGATTGAAGGCGGTCATTGTCAAAGAAGGCCTGGGGCGCGCCGCGCTCCAGATGGAAAATGTCGATACTGTCATCGCTGAAGCGGTCGAAAAAGCCGGGGTTTCTGCAGAATCGCTCACAGAAGCGGCCCGCACACTGGCACACAGCGTCAGCCCGGTGATTTTGTTCGGCAAGGGCCTGACGGCCCAGCGCGACCCGCAACTGGTGGAAGCCCTGCTCGGGTTGGCAACCCTCGTCGGCGCGGTGGACAGCGAACGGGTCGGGTTGCTCTCGCTCAAGGGCGAGGCCAACAGCCAGGCAGCGGCCCAGCTCCAGTTGGAATCCCAATTTGCCCTGAACGGTCATCAGGCTGTTTTTGCGGCAATTGGCGATGATTACGTTTCGAAGAAATTGGCCGAGCGCGTTTCGAAGGCCCCCTACCTGGTGGTACAGGCCGCGTACGAATCGGAACTGACCGAAAAAGCCGATGTCGTCCTGCCGGTCGCCATTTGGGCCGAACAGGAAGGCCATTACATCAATCTGGACGGGCGCATGCAGAAAACAGTCAAAGCCATCGAAGCCCCGGCAGGCGTACGCGAAAACCAGGCTGTCCTGGCCGAACTGGCCCGGCAGTTGGATGTTCCGCTCAACGGCGACTGGCAAACTGCGGCCCACACGCGCAAATCAAGCGTGGCTTTGAATTAGCGGTAAGGAGAAAATCATGGCGAAACCCAAAATTGCTTCTGACTGGATGTGCGGCTGCGCTGGCTGTCACATGTCCCTGCTTGATATGGATGAGCGCATCCTGCAAATCCTGGAACTGGCCGACCTGCGCTCAACCCCGATTACCGACCTGAAACA
This sequence comes from Anaerolineales bacterium, assembly GCA_020060235.1. GTDB lineage: Bacteria > Chloroflexota > Anaerolineae > Anaerolineales > Villigracilaceae > UBA8950. Next base: position 2,426 of record JAGVAO010000206.1, read on the forward strand.
CCCCGACAAAGAGGGCGTGGATGTGGGCATTCTGGAAGGCGGCATCAACAACACCGCCAGCGAAGAAGTGGCAAAAATGTTCCGCGAGCGCTCGAAAATCCTGGTGGCGTTGGGCGATTGCGCTGTTTTTGGCGGCGTACCGGCCATGCGCAACCTGTGCGGTGTGCGCGAGGCGCTTGAGCGCGCTTATGTCGAAGCAGAAAGCAACGAACCCGGCTCGCAGATTCCAGATGACCCCGAACTGGCGACCATGACCAAGACCCGCGCCATTCACGAAGTCGTCAAGGTCGATTACAACGTACCCGGCTGTCCGCCGGATGCCGATGTTATTTTCTATGTCCTGGCCGAACTGGCCCAGGGACGCAAGCCCGAACTGAAGGATGACTTGCTGCACTGGCACTAATCCTGGCGATATTCGATATTCGATTAATCGAGCATCGAGTATCGAATATCGAGGAGCAAAATATGAGTACCCAAAAAATTACAATCGAACCCGTTACCCGCATCGAAGGCCATGCCAAAGTCACTATCCACATGAAGGACGACGGAAGCGTCAACCGCGCCTACATGCACGTCAACGAATTTCGCGGATTCGAGAAATTCTGCGAAGGCCGCCTGTACTTTGAAATGCCGCAAATCACCCCGCGCATCTGCGGAATCTGCCCGGTCAGCCACCACCTGGCTTCGGCCAAGGCCGGCGATGCCCTGACCGGACAAACCCCGCCGCGTCCGGCCAACCTGCTGCGCGAACTGATGCACATGGGGCAGATTATCCAGAGCCATGGAATGCACTTCTTCGAACTGGCCGGCCCCGACCTGCTGCTCGGCTTCGACGCTTCGCCCGAAATCCGCCACGTTGGCGGGTTGGTTGGCGCGAACCCCGAACTGACGGTGAAAGCCGTCATGCTGCGCAAATTCGGCCAGGAAATTATCCGCACCCTGGGCGGGCGGCGCATCCACCCCGTTTTTGCGGTACCGGGCGGCGTCAACAAGGCGCTCCAGGTCGAAGAACGCGACTCCATCCTGCAAGGCATCGACCAGGCCATCGAAGCCATCCAGATTGGTTTGCAAATCATGAAGGATTGGGCTGAGAAGAACATGGAAGACATCAACAAGTTCGCGGTCTTCCCCACCGGCTACTTTGGCCTGATTACCCCCGAAAACAGCCTGGAACTGTACGAGGGCGACATCCGCCTGATTGACAGCAACGGCGCGGAGTTGGAACGCTTCGACGGCGCGAACTATCTCGATTACATCCAGGAACATGTCGAACCCTGGTCGTACCTGAAATTCCCCTTCTACAAGAAAATGGGCTACCCGGACGGCGTTTACCGCGTCGGCCCGCTCGGACGCCTGAACATCGCAGACAAAATCGACACCCCGCTGGCGAATGACGAACTGAAGGTCTTCAAATCGCTGAATGGCGGCAAGCCGGTCGAGAACACCCTGTACTACCACTATGCCCGTCTGATTGAAACCCTGTTCGCCGCCGAGCGCGTGCGCGTGCTCTGCGAAGACAAGGACATTCTCAGCACCGACATCCTGAACACGCGCAAGAATTACACCGGGCACGGCGTTGGAATCATCGAAGCCCCGCGCGGCACCCTGATTCATGATTACCACGCCGACGAAAATGGCTCTCTGACCAAAGTCAACCTGATTGTCTCGACCGGCCACAACAACTGGGCGATGAGCAATGCAGTCGATAGCGTTGCCAAGACCTACGTCAAAGGTCCGGATGTGCAGGAAGGAATGCTGAACCGCGTCGAGGCCGCCATCCGCGCCTACGACCCGTGCCTTTCGTGCTCGACCCACGCCGTCGGCCAGATGCCCATCCAACTCGACATCATCGGCCCGGACGGCGAACTGGTCAAAACCTTGCAGCGCGACTAAATTTCCGGTCATAAACCCTAAAAAACGGATACAATGCCGGAGAAGTTCCGCTTGTATCCGTTTTTATGTTCTTACCTGGATTTGTAAAAAGCCCTTGTCTTGTCATTTCGACGAGCGAAAGCGAGGAGAAATCTTGCCCACGTTCGCAAAATTTCTTAACTGCGGATACGACTCGAAACAACAAGACATCTCAGTCGCAAAAAACGCTCATTCGATGTGACAAAACTAAAGAGGAAAACGCCTTGAAAAAACTACTCATCCTGGGCTATGGCAACCCCGACCGTGAAGATGACGGCGTTGCCTGGCACATCTTGAGCGCCATTGCCGCCAAACTGGGTCTGGCGGCCCCGGCCTCCTACGAAGACGAATTCCCCGAAGACGGCCCGCTCGATTTCGCCTTTTTCCTGCAACTGACGCCCGAAATGGCCGAAGACGTGGTCGGCTACGAGCGCGTCTGCTTTGTGGACGCCCATACCGGCAACATCCCGGTCCCGGTGCGGCTGGTCGAGGTCGAGAGCGAATTCCAGCACTCGCCCTTCACCCACCACCTGACCCCCCAATCATTGATGTCGATGTGCGAGAATTTATACGGACGCAAACCCCGGGCCGCCCTGCTCTCAGTGCGGGGATATTCCTTCGGCTTTTCGAGGGAACTATCCACCCGGACTGCGGCTCTTGTCCCTGAAGCCTGCACACTGGCGCTCGATTGGCTGAATCGAACTGACACCGGCTTAGAAAATAAACAGTAGATACTGGCTACACGCCAAATCCGTCCATCACACGCCGGGCAGCATGTCGGCCCGAAACCATGGCCGTTGGCATGCCTGTTCCAGGGCGGGTGCTTGCGCCGGTGAAGTACAGGTTGCCGTAGTCGGGGTGCTGGAAATCCGGGCGGAAGTAGCCCAACTGCATCAGATTGTGGCACAGGCCGTGCGTCGAGCCTTTGACCAGGTTGTAACGTTTGCGCCAGGAAATCGGAGTAAAGGCCGTCTCGAATTTGATGTGTTGTTCAAGGTCGGTAATACCGAGGGAAGCCAGCCGCCGGAAGACATGCCGCCGGGCTTCGTCGCGCAGGGCGGGCCAGTCCTGTCCACCGTTCTCGGACATGTGACCGACCGGGACGATGGCGGTCAGTGTATCTTGTCCGCTCGGGGCCATGGACGGGTCGAGCCGGGCCGGGGCGTGGATGTAAAGCGAGGGATTGGCGGGCAGGCCCAGGTCGCGGTCGATGCTGTCGAAGTTCTCGCGGTAATCGTCCGCCAGGAAAAGGGTATGGGGCGGGAGCGACTCGAAGGGCTTGTCCATCCCCCAGAAAAAACTGATGACCGAGCAGGAGTAGCGTTTGCGTGCCAGGTTTCCGGCGTGACGATTTGGCGGGAGCAGGTTCTGGTAGACATACGGCAGGTCGGCGTTGGCAAGGATGGCATCAGCGGCCAGGAAGCGGCCATCCAGGTTGACGCCGCGCGCGCTGCGCCCGTTGACGTCAATCCGCTCGACGGCGGAGTCAAAGACGAACTCGACTCCCGCTTCGCGCGCAAGCGAGGCCAGCGCTTCGGCTACCCGGTACATGCCACCGCGCGGATACCAGACCCCATGCGCCAGTTCGGTATAGGGCATCATCGAAAACGTAGCCGGGGCATCGAAGGGACTCAGCCCCATATAAACGTCCTGGAAGGTAAAGGCGGATTTCAAACGCGGGTCGTCGAAGTAACGCGCCATGTTGTCATAGTGTTTGCTAAACGGCTTGACCTGCTGCACGAGCGGCAGGTTGCCCAACTTGAAAAAGTCGGTCGCCTTGCGGAAATCGGGCAGGACCAGGTTTTCGATGCCCAGGTGATAATGACGGTGGCCTTCGTCCATATAGCGAAGGAAGCCCTGGAAACTGCCCGGCTCGAACTTTTCGAGTTGCTCCTGCAGGGATTTCATGTCGGATGTCAGGGCCAGTTTGCTGCCGTTGTCAAAGACCAGGTGATAGGTCGGGTCGACCCGTTGCAGGTCGAGCAACTCGCGCATTGATGCACCCAGTGCGGAAAATTCGGCTTCGTACAGCAGGGGCATGACCAGCAGGGTCGGGCCGGTATCGAAATGATGGCCGTCGCGGCTGAAACGATCGCAGCGCCCGCCGGGACGGGCATTCTTCTCGATAACGGTGACATGCACACCGCTCTTTGCCAGGTGGATGGCGGCAGTCATCCCGCCAATCCCAGCGCCAATGACAATTACGTTTTTAGTTTTCATTTTTTATCCAGGGAAATTAAGAAACTAGTTTCCGGGTTCCGGGGTTGGCAACCGGCGGCGCAAACATCGGGACGAGAGTCTGCCACGACATCCACAACCCGGCCCCGAGTCCCTTGCGTTCGGGGTATTCGGCGCGGATGCAAAAGTTATCGCGCTCGATGGCGTTCAGCATCCACCTGAAGCGGGCGGTGTAGGCGTACCCGGCCAGGCGGCAGCGCCAGTTCTTGACCCATGACGTGCATTCCTGCGACTGGTCGAAGTAGGAACGCGCCAGCCGAATGCGTTCGCAAACCCACTTGCGATAAGCCTTGCTGCCAATCTCCTGCGGCGAAATGCCCCGCGCTTGAAGGACTTCCTGCGGGATGTTGAAGTATCCGGCCTCGACATCCTCGACCGTATCCCGCAGCATGTGAACGATATGCGCGGCTGTCACCGCCAGGTAACGCGCCGAATGATTCGGGGAGGGGTCGTCGTGCCCAATAAAATGATACAGAGCTTCGGTCACGGCCACCGCCAGTTTGTGGGAATAACCGTCCAGTTCGGCCTGTGAAACGGTCTGCCCGCGCCGCGCGGTGTCGAACAGCATGACGGCCATCATGTTGCGCAGATAAGCCTGCAAACCGCTGTTCTTCTCGGTATCGCTGCGAACCATGTCCACCAGCATCCACTCTTCGGGATGTTGGATTTCAGGCGACTCGCCGCGATAGCAGGCATCCAGCAGGGATTTTTGGCGGCGGGCAAAAGCAAGCGCCCCATCAGTCCCGGTGTCAATCACATCGTCCACCCAGCGAAAATAAGCGTAAGCGCGGTAAGCGTCCGTCACCCGCTCGCGGTCGGCCAGGAATCGAATCGTGTAATAGGTTTGCCTGCTGGCGGAAAACGTTATGGCTGCCGCCAGGTTGGCGCTGTTTTGCGTGTTGTCTTCCATGATTGCCTCGAACATCTATATCGCATAGGTTGTGCGGAATGGCACAATTAGTACGATATACGGGCAATCATCCCCCAGGGTTTCATGGAATGGGTTATTTCTCCTCGACCAGCAATGCCACCGCATAAGGCTGCAAAGCCAACGGCCCGGCTTTCACCTGCTGACCGCTCAGGTGTTCCCGCGCAGGCCAGGGCAGGACAATTTCCTGCCCGGCGCGGCTGTGGTTGATGACAAAATAAAGCAGGCGCCCATCCGCAAGCGTTCGCGCGCGCACTTCCACTGTCAGCGGGGCCGCGAAAAGTTTCAGGTTGGCATCGGCAAGAATGCGGTTGGCCAGGTTTTGCTGGCCGATTTCGTCGAGGTTTGCGCCAACCATGTAAACAAGACCCTTGCCATACCGGTTGACCGTAATGGCCGCCTGTCCGTCGAGCCAGCCGTTGCCCGCGCCATATTGCCCCAGGATAGTGACCTTGTTTTCGGGCTTATCCAGAAGGCGCAATCTCTCGGCCCACAGCGATGCCATGGTTGGCGGGAACTCACCCGTCACCGGCACAGGGCGCTCGAGCGAGTAATATTCCTCGACCTCGACCCCGGCCAATTCGGCCAGGCCGCCCGGCTGGCGCAGGGGGAGCAGGGCGTTATGGCGGTCTTTCATGCCTGTCCGCAAGGTCAGCACCAGGTGGCCGCCCTGCTCCACAAACGTTTTCAGGTTTTCGACGCGGGCCTCGTCGAGAATATTCAAGGCCGGGGCAATCACCAGTTTGTAGCCGTCGAGCGGCTCATCGGCGGAGAGAACATCCAGGTTCAGGTTGCGCGCCGCCAGTGAGCGATACCAGTGTTGGAAGTAAGAAACATAATCAAACTCAGAATTATGACGCTGGAACTCGATGGCCCAGCGGCTGTCATAACAGTTTAGCAGGGCTGCTTCGCTCTGGATGGTGGAGCCAACCAGCAGGACTGACACCCTGGCGAATTCCTGCCCGATGAGTTTTGCCTCGCTGTAAAACGGACGCGGACGACCCGATTGGTCTAGCAGCGTTCCGTGATACTGCTCCTGCCCGCCGGGCGCGGAGCGCCACTGCCAGTACAGCAGGGCGTCGGCCCCGTGCGCCACCGCGTGCCAGGCCATGGCTCGCGCTTCGAGTTTGTTGAGCGCGTTGTTGGTCTTCGACCAGTTGACATTGCCCGGCTGGGTTTCCATCAGCCAGAAGTTCTTGCGCTTGAATCCGCGCGTCAGGTCGTGGGCCGCCCCGCTGAGCAGGTGCTCCTGGTGCCCCGTCCCGATGTACCAGTCCCAGGAAGCCATATCCAGGTCGCGGGTGAGGGCGTAATGGTCGAAAGCGCCGAACCAGCCCATAAAGTTATGAGTCACCCAGGCGGACGGGGAAAGGCGCGGGCGCAGTTCATCCAGCTGAATTTTTTGAAACTCCCGATAGGAACGGGTGACGAAGCGCTTGAAGGCCAGCATCAGGCCGGGATTGTGCGGGCCAATCGGCAGGGGAATTTGCGCCCAGTCGCTGTAGGTCTGACTCCAGTAAGCGGTCGACCAGCGGGCGTTGAGTTCATCGAGCCTGCCGTATTCCTCGCGCAGGAAGGCCTGAAATTTGGTTTTGCAGTGGTCGCAATAGCAGACGCGGTTGTACTCGTTGTCGATTTGCCAGCCAATGACATGCGGAGAGTTGCCAAAACGTTCGGCCATGGCGCGCGCGATTCGGCGGCTGGCGGCGTGAAATTCGGGCGCGTTGACGCAATAATGACAACGATTGCCGAACTGGGCGGTGCGTCCGGTCTCCTCGACCGCCAAAATAGCGGGATACTGCTGAATGAGCCAGGCCGGCGGGGCCGCAGTCGGTGTTCCCAGAACCGTGTCGATGCCCGCTTCGGCCAGCATGGCGATGGCCTTTTCGAGCCACTCGAAGCGGAACTGACCCTCGGCAGGTTCCATGCTCGACCAGGCGAACTCGGCCAGGCGAATGACCGTGATGTTGGCTTCCTTCATC
>JAGVAO010000156.1 GCA_020060235.1 Anaerolineales bacterium
TACGCCAACCGCCCGCAGGGCGCCACCACCGGCGCCTGGCCCGGATTCCAGCCCTTCGGCGGCTGGAAAGGCTCCGGCTCGAGCGGCAAGAACGCCGGTGGGCATTACTACGCGCCGCTTTACATGCACGAGCAAATCCGCACCCGTATCAAATAAGGTTCTCCAAACAACCGCTTCCTGGTAGTCCGGGAAGCGGTTTTGGTTTAGAATAGCAATATCCTGCTGTGCTGAGGTGAGTTATGGACGAAGGCAACCGCAACGACTTTATCTCCCGAATTGGAACATTCTTCCTTTTAATTGGAATCGGGCTGATGTGGCTGTTCGTTGTATCAGACCTGAACAAAGCAACCAACTTCTTTTTTTTCATTCTGGGCGGCATTCTGCTTTTCGGGGCCTGGTATTTCAAACGAATCAGCGCCCCGCCGCGCAAGGACGCCGGGCGTTTTTCGCTCATTCGCAAAATTTTGCAAAAACAGCGCGAGGCCAAAGCCAAAAAGGAAGCCGCAAAAAAGGACAAGGGATAACCCCATGAGCAAAAGAACCAGCCTGCAAGAAGCCATTGCCCAACACGTCCAGGATGGCGACACACTCTACGCCGCCGGGTTCACCCACCTGATCCCCTTTGCCGCCGGGCACGAAATCATCCGCCAGGGCAAGAAAAACCTGACCCTGGCGCGGGCCACTCCCGACCTGATATACGACCAGATGGTCGCCGCCGGATGCGCCAGCAAGGTCATCTTCTCTTACATGGGGAATCCCGGCGTCGGCTCGCTGCGGCTCGTCCGCGCCGCCATTGAAAGCGGCGAACTGGAATGGGAAGAATACTCGCACTTCGGTATGATTACCCGCCTGCAAGCCGGGGCCAGCGGGCTGCCCTTCCTGCCCATGAACCAGACCGGGGCGACCTCGCTTGAAGCCGCCAACCCCAACATCCGGCGCGTCACCGACCCGTATTCCGGCAAGGAAGTCATCACCGTCCCGGCCCTCAACCCGGATGTCGCCATTGTCCACGTGCAGAGAGCCGACGAAAACGGCAACGCCCACCTGTGGGGCATTGTCGGTGAGCAGAAGGAAGTCGCCTTCGCCGCCCGCAAAGTCATCCTGACTACCGAGGAAATCGTTCCCGAAAGCGTCATCCGCTCCGACCCGAACCGCACCATGATTCCGGGCTTTGTCGTCAGCGCGGTCTGCCACGTCCCTTATGCCGCGCACCCCAGTTACGCCCAGGGCTATTACGACCGCGACAATGAGTTTTATCTTGAATGGGACAAAATCTCATCCGACCCGGTGCTGACCCGCCAATATCTCGACGAATGGGTCTTTGGAGTCAAAGACCGCGCCGAATACTGGCAAAAACTCGGCCAGGAAAAACAACAACGGCTCCAAGTCGCCGCGCTGATGAGCGAACCGGTGAACTACGGCAAGTACTAAAAACTCTTGACTTAACCACCCGGCGCGGCTAAAATCCAGTTGTTGAAATCAACGCCTCCCAACGGAGGCGTGTTTTTTGCCCGGAGACTGCCATGACTGACCTCGAACAAACCCGGCTCGAAGAAGAGACCCCGCAAATCGTCAACCTGGCCCAGGCCAGCGTCGAAAAAGTGGAGGCCGAACTGGTGCGCGCCAACCAGGCCCGCATCGGGGTCATCCAGGCCAGCGAAGTGGACATCAGCCTGGCGGCAATCGGCGCGGTCGAAACCCACAAGTTCGAGGCCAGCCGCGCGGCAATTGGCGCGCTCAACAGTCACCAGGCTACCTTGCACACCTCGGTCGCCGGGCTGGTTCAGGCCCATGAAACCCAACTCGATGGCAAGGCAATCGCCGTCGTAGCCGATAACGTCCAGATGTCCAATGACAGCGCCAGCGTCGTTACCGTTGCCCGCCAAATCAACGCCGGGAACATTAGGGCCGGGCTGGTAATTGGGCGCGAAATCAACGGCGACATCCAGACCCTGCTCGATTCGCGCACGGCCCTGCTCTCAGGTATCGTCGGTGGAATTGTCACCGGGCTTATCCTGCTGGCCGGAAAGTTGCTCTTCGGGCGCAGAAAATAGTCAAACCCGGCGCAGCCTGCGCCGAGTAAATTCAACCGGGCGAAGGTAACCCCGCAACAGGCGGAGGTGAGAGGCGCCCAAGGAGAAAAAAGATGGAAAAAGTAATTTTGAAAGCCGAAAAACGCACCGTCACCGGCAAACAGGTCGGCGCCCTGCGCCGCCAGGGATTGCTCCCCGGCGTTATCTATGGGCACAAGGTCGAATCGACCGCCATCCAGATGGATGCCCACGATGCCAACCTGATTATCCCCAAACTGACCTCATCCAGCGTCGTGACCATCGACCTGGGTGGCAAGCAAATCCCGGCCCTGGTGCGCGAACGCCAGAAAAATTTCATCAAAGGCGTGCTGACCCATGTCGACTTCCAGGCCGTCTCGATGACCGAGAAGATTCGCGCCGAAGTCTCAATCCACCTGCACGGCGTCGCCCCGGCTGTCAAGGAATACAACGCGGTGATTGTCACCAACATGACCTCCCTGACCGTTGAAGCCCTGCCGAATGACCTGCCGGAACGCATCGAACTCGACATTTCGGTGCTGACAGAAATCGGCAACGCCCTGTACATCCGCGACATCAGCCTGCCCAAGGAAGTCGAAGTGCTTTCCGACCCCGATGAAGTCGTGGTCATCGCCACCGGCACCACCGTCGAGACCGAAGAAGAAGTTCTCGAAGGCGAAGAAGGCGCCGAGCCGGAACTGATTGAGAAGAAGAAAGACGACGAAGACGAAGAATAAGACACAAAGAAACCGCTCCGAAACTGGAGCGGTTTTTCTTTTTCAAAGCAACCAATGATCGTCGCATAATCAACATGACCAAGTTGCAACTGCCAAGTATTTCCTTGTTGCTTCTGATCAATCATGAAAGCTTTGATGTTAGATTTTCATAGGTCTCCAATGTCCTTTATTGGAGAATGATACCCATGGGCGATCATTTTTTTGAGCAAGCGGTTGGCTTCAGCAAGTGTCACTAATCCCAGTCCAGCGCAGGCTAACAAAACACCCAGAGTTCCAGACAACTCAATTCCTTTAGCCTTGGCAGTGGCTCTGGCGTGACTATCATCACTAACAAAAGCGCCCTGCCTATGTAAGGCGACCGCAATACATTCACGCTCACCTGTGCCAAGTGAGTTTGGCAATGAACACGCATATTTCTGTTCCGTGTCAGTTAATACCAAAACAGGCATTGCAATCCAAGCTTCTGGCTCATAGTTGCGCAAGATTACTGCCTTTTGATATTCGCGTGAAACTCCTGGTGTTGTGCTGGCCTGGCCCAGCCACAAATGCAAGACCAAATCCGGGCGATTAATAGCCGCAAAATTGGACAAGACCGTGTTATCTACAAGCCGCAACATGGCTCATCCCTGTTTGCGTGCTATTTCGGCCCATTTACGAGCATTTTCGGCATCTTTACGAACTTCATCAAGGGCAGATGACTCTAAAAAAAGTGGCACACCCAGACGGTGAAACCGTTCTCGGACATCAATCCAAGGAATTTCAAGCAGTTCCGCCATTCGCCCGGAGCTGCATTGTTCTGCAAGATAATATTGCATGGCGCGGTTATAACGCGCCTGTGAACTAAAACCAGCAAACTCACCATCGTCTGGCCCATTGGGATCAAGCGGAGGCAGGTTTCCGGCATAATAGTGTGCCAGTGCGCGAAGAATAAGGAAGTCAACCACGTCAACGACAATTGCCTCGGGTTGACCGTGATTTTCGATGACGGTTGGTTGTCCACGCAGCACATTACGAATAATTCGGCTGGTATTGCGTGCCAGGTCAGTTTTGCGAACATGAATGTATTCCATCGTTTTATCTCCTGTCGCCAAGCGCAAAGTTTGCATAATGCGCATTTTACGCTCATATTATACCACCTAATACTGAACCTATAATGGTTGCTGGCATCAAATTGTGCAAGCCGTCTTCGTTACCATATCTGCTTTTCAGAATCGGCATAACGCATAGGTGATGCTGTGAGATGAAAAAAAAGATATTATCTTGCGTTTATTACCGCTCTCCAAAACCTACGCAAATCTGTACATTGACAGAAAGCTGTTTGGTTCCTGCTTCATCGAGCGTTGCCTGAACCCAGGTCTTACATACTCTTCGCAGGCGTAACTTTCGGCGGAACTCGCCGTAGCCCCAAGCATGGGGGTAGTTTTGTTCAAGAATACAACAGTTGCTCCAGTTTGATGGCCGCGTTCAAATCACGGTCCATCACCTGACCGCAGTGCTCGCAGGAATACACCCGCTCAGCCAGACTGATCGATCTCTCGTTCCCACACTGCGAACATCGTTTTGTGGGCGGGAAAAACCGGTCTGCCAACAACACTTCACAGCCGTACCACTGGCCTTTGTATTCCAACTGCCGCCGGAACTCGTACAGTCCCACATCCGCAATCGCCTGCGCAAGGTGATGGTTCTTCATTATCCCGCTCACATTCAGGTGCTCCAACAAAATCGCTGACTTGGTTCTCGCCAGAAATGTGGTTGCCTGATGCAAAGCATCCTTGCGGAGATTGGCAACACGGAAATGTGCCCTTGCCAGTTGCCTGACCGCCTTTTGGCGATTGGCGCTGCCCTTTTGTCGCCGGGAAACAACCCTCTGCAGGCGTTTTAGTTTGATCAGACCGCGTTTCAAGGCGCGCGGATTCTCAAAGTAGGCACCGTCACTGACCTGAGCCATACGATTGATGCCCAGGTCCACTCCGGCAACCGGTTTGTCTGCCATGACCGGGTCAGGCACTTCCATCTCGACCTGGAGTGAGACAAACCAGCGTCCGGCTTTTTCACTGACCGTCGCGCTCAAGATGTGCACCCCGCTGATGGGAAGGTAGCCGCGTTCTTTCAAACGCAACAGGCCTAATCGTGGTAGTTGGACAGTCTTCTCAAAGACACGGATTGCGCCAGTCAGGCGAAATCCACCCAGGCCGTGCTTTTTGGACTTGAAGCGCGGAAAGCCAACCTTGACACTCTTGCCCGCCTTCTTTTCCTTCACCCGGCGGAAGAAGTTGGCAAA
>JAGVAO010000152.1 GCA_020060235.1 Anaerolineales bacterium
GACCGCGCCCAAACCTTCGAGCAACTGCGCACCATTTCAGAACTCCAGGCCGGGCAAATGTTCGCCATTTTGCAGGACTACGAGCAAAATGCCACCCAGGCCTCGCTGGGTGACAACGCCGTCTTGCGCCGTATTTATTATCTGTTGGAAGAAGACCCCAACAGCTTCGTCTATGGCCTGAATTACGAACTCGTCAACGACGTTATCACCAAAACCATAGCGCAATCGCCGGATTATGTGGAAATATTTATCTTCGACAACACCGGCAAAATTATCATTTCAAGCAACAAGATAAACGAGAACCAGGTTATCGCCGGACAGAGCGTTTTTACCGCCGCAGCCAGGGGGCAAAAATTTAGCATCGAAAATAATCCGTTTGGCGGACAGGAAAGAGCCACCATCATCACCCGCATCGAAAGAAACAATCGCTTCATCGGCGCGTTTGCAACCCAGGTCCAACTGGGGCGCGTTCGAAGCGTTTTCGAGACCCAAACTGGACTGGGGGCAAGCCTCGAATCTTACCTGGTCGGCAGCGACTACGTTGCCATCACCGCAACCCGGGCGGGAGACAACATTAACGTCGAAACGCTGGCAACCAGCAGTGTTTTTGCCCAAAAACTGACCGGTGGCAACGAGATTTACCCAAATTACAATGGCGCTCAGGTGCTTGGCGTTTACCGATACCTGCCAGACCTGGATGTCGTGCTGGTGTCCGAAATTGAGCAGGGGGAAGTCGTGCAGAAAATCCTGCAACTTCTGTATACCAACATTGCTGTCGGCGCCTTTACCGCATTACTCACCCTCGCCATCGTGCTGGTAATCTCACGCTCCATCAGCACCCCCATCGTCAACCTGGCCCAAAAAGCCACAGCCCTGGCGCAGGGAGACCTGTCGGCGCGCATCAATATTTACCAGCAGGATGAAATCGGCAGCCTTGCCAATACCTTCAACTCACTGGGAAGCGAGTTGCAATCGCTCATTCAAACCCTGGAGCAAAAAGTAGCCGACCGCACCGAAGACCTGCAAAAGCAAGCCAATCGCCTGAGGGTGGCCGCGGAAGTTGCGCGCGATGCAACCACATCGCAAGACCTGGATGAACTACTGACCCGCTCGGCGCAACTGGTGATGGACCGCTTCGGCTTTTACCACACCGGCGTCTTCCTGATTGACCCGCAGCGTGAATACGCTGTTTTGCGGGCATCCCCCACCGATGCAGGTCAGGAAATGCTTCGACGCCAGCACAGGCTAAGGATTGGTGAAGTTGGTATCGTGGGTTATGCGGCAGCAACAGGCGAACCGCGCATCGCCCTTGACACCGGGCTGGACGTGGCCTACTTCAACAACCCGCTGCTGCCCAACACACGTTCTGAAATGGCCCTTCCGCTGGTTGTCAACAACCAGATTATCGGCGTGCTTGATGTACAAAGTGAGCAGGCTGAAGCCTTTACCCAGGAAGACATTGCCACGCTGCAAATTATGGCCGACCAGTTAGCACTTGCCATCCAAAAAGCCCAATTCTCTGAAGAATTACAGCGCAACCTGCAAGAGTTGGAATACGCTTACCAGCGTTTCACCCTGAACAGTTGGAATCAACTGGTTGAAGAAGGCGGAAGGCGCATCGGCTACACCTACGACGGCCTGCAAATATCACCGGTCAATGAACCGGGCAAAGAAAGCATACAGGCTGTACAGCAAGGAAAGCCGATTGTCAAAACCGGGCAAGCAGGGGTCAACAGCGTCGCAAAATCGACACTGGCTATCCCTGTCAAAGTGCGCGAGCAAACCATTGGCGTTATCAACCTTAATTTCGCCAGCAGCAACCTGCCGCAAGAAACCCTCAGATTGGCCGAAGATATTTCAAATCGCCTGGCAATGTCGCTCGAAAACGCCCGCCTTTACACGGAAACGCAAAGACTGGCCGAAAGCGAGCGCCTGGCAGGCGAAATTGCGACCCGAATCGGTTCATCCATCAACATCGAGACCATTTTGCGCACAACCGTCGAAGAAATTGGCAGGCTGGCCCCGGGCGCTGAAATCACAGTGCAAATAAGCAAGGATAAGGATAACTAATGTCCTCATTCATAGAATTCTTTATAGACGAGTCGTCTGAATCCCGAAGCGGCCAGGCAAACACCCTTGGTCATATTTCACTGGGTGGCAGCATTACTGCATGGCTGCTCTTCCCCGTTCTCCTGCTGGCCTGGGCCTATACCGGCGATTCGCAATACCAGTCGCTCGCTTCTATCGACATCATCCTTGCAATCAGTTTGACGGCGGCCTACTTTTTGGCCCGTTTTCGCATCCGATGGATTCCATCCTGGCTGACCGCCATTTCCGTTGCGGCGGCCCTGGTTGCCGCAAGTTTCTACATCACCGGGCTGGGAATCATCCTGGCCGTGATAATCCTTGTGGTTGTCTTCAGCGTTGCCCCGCAGGAACTGCCCAGGCAGCAAGCACTATCGATGATTTTGATAGGGCTGGTTGCGGCAGGGCTTGGCGTGGTTGTAGACCGCTTCGGACTCGCACCCGGAACAATCGAGGCGCCGTCCTGGACGCAACAGGGCGCAGTCGTCCTTGCCGGAACATTAACCCTGCTGATTTCTGTCAGCGTGACCCAATCGCTGCAATTTTCTTCTACGCGAATGCAGTTGCTCCTGGCCCTTTTGGCAATCGCCGTTATTCCGCTCATCACCATCCTGGCTTCTTCTTTCCTTACACAATCCCAGCACCTGAAAGATATCGAAAACCAGCAGTTGGCATCCACATCCAGGATGCTGGCTGGCGAAATGGACTCGCACCTGCTGGCCTTAATCGCCCAGACGCAAAACCATGCAAGGCTGCCCGATGTCATAAAGTACCTGAGCAACCAGGAAAACGACTTGTCCAACACGCTGCAGGCCATTAGTAACCAGGACCCATTCATTTTGGCCTATGGCGTCGTCAATATGGAAGGGGTCACCCTGCTAGATGTGCGCGCATTTCGCATTGGCGAAAATAATGCCGAGACGCCCTGGTTCGTGGAGGCTGTCACGCAACAAACCGGCTACGTTTCGAATGTTTTTTATGACGAAAATCTTGTCAGGCCTGTTTTTTACGTCAGCGCCCCCGTATTCAATGACGCGCAGGAAGTCATCGGGGTTATGCGCGCCCAATACGATGTTGAACACTTAAGAACCTTCCTGCTTGGGCGCACCAATTCCCTGGGAACGAATGCAACAGCCATACTCGTGGACGAAAACGGGATTATCCTGGCCCACACCACGCAGGCAAACCTGCACCTAAAAACCCTCTCGCAGTTGGACGGCGAAACACTGTCAGCATTACAGGCCGCAAGGCAATTACCCGCCGGAACAGCCGAATCGATTAGCGCAGAACTTTCTGGCCTGGCCGCCGCGCTCGCGACGTCGGAGGCTGGAAAGGTTGTTTACGCCCCCATTGCGGAAGACGCTACCCGGGATGCCAGCATTGTTTATGCGCCAATGACGAGGAAAAGCTGGCGAGTTCTTTCGAGCCAGGCAGGGCCTGTCTATGTGTTTGAAGCATTGGAAGAAAATTTTTCCCCGCTGCTCATCGCCATCATTCTTCTTTCCACCATTCTTGTTGTTGCAGCCGTCAATTCACGGCTGATTACTGCCCCCCTGGCACACCTGGCCCAGGTAGCGTCGGATGTTGGCAAAGGCAATTGGGCTGTTTCAGCCAACCTGAAGCGCAGCGACGAACTGGGGAGTGTAGCGCGCGTTTTCAACAGCGTCACAAGCCAGTTGCGGGTACTCACCCAGGCCATTGAAGAACAGGTGACCCAGCGCACCCAGGAACTTGGGGAAGTTAACGCCTTCGTTTCCAAGAAGGCGGACCAGTTGAAAACTGTCGCCAGCGTGGCGCGCACAATCAGCGATGTTAAGAGCCTGCAAATTCTGTTGCCGCAAGTCGCAGAAGAGGTTAGCAAATCTTTTGGTTACTATCACACAGGCATTTTCCTGATTGACCCCAGCGGACAGTTTGCCGTCTTGCAAGCCACAAACAGCGAGGGTGGCAAAAAGATGCTCGCGCGCGGATTCAGGCAACGGGTAGGCCAGGTCGGCATCATCGGCTATGTGACCGCCGTAGGCCGGGCGCGAATCGCTCTCGACGTCGGCGAAGATGCAACCTTCTTCAACTATGCCGACCTGCCGACAACTCGCTCAGAAATCGCCCTGCCCCTAAAATCTGGCAGCACCATCCTGGGCGTGCTAAATCTGCAAAGCGAGGAGCCTGCGGCTTTCTCGCAAAATGACATCGAGACGCTCTCGCTGCTGGCTGACCAAATCAGCATCCTCATCCAGAATGCGCGTTTACACGATGAGACACAATTGGCGCTCTCCGAAGCCCAATCCATCTTTAGTAAAACTGTCCAGAGCAGCTGGAACGAGATTATTGAAGGCGAAAAAGGGATGTTCCAGTTCGTCAACGGGCAAATCAAAGAGGTCAGCCACCTGCCAGAAGACGGTCAAGATGCCGAAGGCGCCCTGGAAATGCCCATCCTTATTCGCGGCGAAAGGCTGGGGAAACTGAACATCAAAACTTCCGTCCAGCGCGAATGGACGGAACAGGAGATGAGAATTTTCCAGTCGATTGTAGACCGTGTAGGCTTTGCCCTGGAAAACGCAAGGCTTTTCCGTGACGCGCAGCGCCTGGTCTCCAAAGAGCGTGTCATTGGTGAAATCAGCGACAAAATCAGCCGCTCCGTTGACCTTGATAACATCCTGCAAACGGCAGTGGAAGAACTCGGCCAGGTTATTTCTGACTCGGAAGTCACAATCCAGTTCGGCGAACAAGAGAGTCTGGAATCGTAAAGGAGCAATAGGTGAATCGCTTATTTCTAACCTCAAGAGGAGTTCTCCGGCTTCGATTCAGAATTGCGCTGTCTTTTGCGCTGGTGAGCATGGTCATCGCCATCGTAGTGAGCGTAAGTCTTTCCTTTGCTGCGAGCAGTCAAATCTTCTCGCAAATTCAACGCCGGGCTTTGACAACCGCGCAACTGGCAGCCGCCCAGCAGGATGGCGATTTGCACGCCCAATTAATCAGGCCGGAAGACGACAACAGCGAGGCTTACAGGTTGCTGAGAAATAGAAATGCACAAATCATGACAACTGACCCCGACATCACGTCCGTCTACACGATGAGAATGGACAACAATGGCAATATCTATTTTGTGGTGGATGTTGTGCGTGATGATGTTGCCGTTTTTGCAGAAGCGGCAAAACTGGGCGAATTTTACATTGAAGGAACCCCGCTATTAACTCGAAACTTTGCGACAATGACCGAGGCGCTGGCAGAGGATGAAATTTATACGGATAGCTGGGGCACAGCGATGTCCGCCTATGCGCCATTTTACCGCTCCGATGGAACGCTGGAAGGGATTATCGGCGTCGACATCTCGGCCGACGCTATCCAGGCTGCGCGACAATCTTTCAACAACTTGAGCATCATTATCACAATTCTTGTTGTTGTTCTGGTTTCAGGCCTGGGCTTCGCTCTCGGCAGCATGACGGCGCGTCCGCTTGAAGAAATGGCCGAAAGCGCCGAAAAAATGATTGCCGGTGACTTTACCCAGGAAGTCAACGTAGGGGCAAAGGATGAAATCGGCATACTGGCAGAGTCGTTCAACCAGGTGAACACGCAGTTACGCGGCCTGATTACCGACCTGGAAGGCCGCGTTGCCGAACGCACCGTGGAGCTCACCAGCCGCTCTGAAGAACTTGAAAAACTCGCCGCCCAGGAAGAGCGCCGCGCCATCCAGCTACAAGCCATTGCCCAGGTAAGCACCATCATCAACACCGTTCAAAACATCGAAGAATTGCTGCCTCGCATCACCAGCGTGATTAGCGACCAATTTGATTATTATCATGTTGGCATCTTCCTGCTCAGCGAAGATAAAAGATTCGCCGTCCTGCGCGCCGCCAACAGTGAAGGCGGACAAAAAATGCTGGCCCGCAACCACCGCTTGCAGGTCGGCGGCGCCGGCATCGTCGGCTTTGTCACCAGCACAGGAATTCCAAGAATCGCCCTGGACGTTGGTGATGACGCATTCTTCTTCAACAACCCCGACCTGCCTGATACCCGTTCGGAAGTTGCCGTGCCGCTGCGGCTTGGCAAGCAAATTATCGGCGCGCTGGATGTGCAAAGCACCAGGGCCGCCGCCTTTTCGCAATCGGACATCGATTTGCTCTCGGTGCTGGCAGACCAGGTGACAGTGGCCCTTGAAAACGCCCGCGTTTTTGAAGAAACCCGTAAGTCGCTGGCCGAGGCGCAGAATATTTATCGCCAGTACCTTAGAACCCAGTGGACCGAGTTTATCCGGGAAGAAAAACGCGTGGGCTACATCTACGGACAGGACAAAACCCGGGCTTTGGAAGCGCCCCAGGCTGCGCCGGAAATCGACGAGGCTCGCAGCACAGGCGAAATCAAAATCGTTCAGGATGAGGATACGCGGGTAGCCGTACCCATCAAACTGCGCGGCGAGGTTATCGGTGTGCTGCGCCTAAAATTGCAGGGAAATCGCGAGTGGAGCGAGGACGAATTGGACATCATCCGCGCTGTGGCCGAGCGCGTCGCCATCGCATCTGAAAATGCCCGCCTGGTTACAGAGACCCAGCGCAAGGCCGCGAAAGAAGAAACCATCGGCCAGATTACTTCCAAAATTAGTTCGTCGGTCAACATGCGCAACATCCTACAAACCACAGTGGAAGAACTGGGCCGCGCCCTGCCCGGCTCTGAAATCGTCATCCAGTTCCGCGAGAATAACGAACAGGGATAAAAGGTATC
>JAGVAO010000133.1 GCA_020060235.1 Anaerolineales bacterium
GGAGGACAGGCGCCGGGTGCTCGAATTGCGCGCCAGCGTGGATGCGGTGCTGGTCGGCGGGAATACGCTCAATAGCGAAAACCCGAAATTAACCGTCAAAGACCCGCAACTGGCCCAACAACGCCTCGCGGCGGGGCTGCCCGAAAACCCGGCCAAGGTCGGTATTGTGACCCGCGCCGCGCTCGACCCGGACGGTGATTTCATCCGTGTTGGCCCGGCGCGGCGGATTGTGTTCACCACCCCGCAAACGGAGGCCGCCCAGGTTGCGATGCTTGAATCTGCCGGGGTCGAGGTTTTCGTCCATGACGGGCCGCGTGTCAGCCTGGGGCTGGCGTTGGAGACGCTGGCAAGGCTGGGGCTGAAACGGGTCATGCTCGAGGGCGGGGGCACGCTCATCGCCGAGTTTATCCGCCTGGGGTTGGCCGACGAACTGCGGGTGTATCTCGCGCCGAAACTTTTCGGCGGCGAAAATGTCCCGACACTGGTGGCAGGCGGCGGGTGGAACGAATCCGAGGCGAAGCGGCTTGCATTGGTCGATGCCCGGGTGTTCGATTCCGCCGGGGGCGTTCTGCTCCATTATCTATTACAAAAATAAGAAAAGTCGTTAATGCAATGCCTATGTTTTCGGAGTATGATGTAATTTTATAGGAGATAAAACATGGCGCTCACACAATTGAAAATACAAGAAATTTTAGACGGCGACCGTGAACATGAATGCGAGGGCTGTGGCGATAACCATATCTGCGTCAGCATTGCCTCGATTGCCGAACTGCCGACCCGTTTTGGCAATTTTCACATTGTCGCGTTTTATAACAACAAAGACGGCAAAGAACACGCCGCCATTGTGAAGGGTGATATTACCGATGCCGAGGATGTGCCGGTGCGCATCCATTCCGAGTGCCTGACCGGCGACGCCCTGGGTTCGCTGCGCTGTGATTGCCGCGACCAGCTGGAGGCCGCCCTGACCGCCATTGGCAAGATGGAAAAGGGCATGGTGGTGTACCTGCGCCAGGAAGGGCGGGGAATTGGTTTTGCCAATAAAATCCGCGCGTATAGTTTGCAGGACCACGGCATGGACACCGTCGAGGCCAACCTTGCGCTTGGCTTCCGCGACGACGAGCGCGATTACGAGGTGGCCGCCCACATGCTGATGTCGCTCAAGGTCAAGTCCATTCAGTTGATGACCAACAATCCCAAGAAAATCAACGACCTGACCCGTTACGGCATCAACGTCAGCGGGCGTATTCCGCATGTGCTGCCGCCCAACCCGCACAATGAGTTTTACCTGCGCACCAAGGCCGAAAAATCGGGGCACATGATTGATTTCAACGGCAAAGAGCGCGTTATGGAACAAATCGACCGCCCAATTGTAAAGGGCATGACCGACGAGCAAATCAAGTCGCTGTACGAGTAAACGTCAGAGTCCCTAAAGGGTTCCAAAACCTTTAGGGACTTTTTTTGGATAGAATCTGATGGGGATTTGACCGTTTAATCGCCCAATCTTTCACTGGAGGTTTGTCGTGGATATTTGGACTTTTCAGGGCACTATTACCCGCCGCCTGTCGTGGTGGGCCTGGACATCGGCCACGCTGGGCGCTTTGGGCCTGCTGCTGGTCGGTGACTTCTGGCGGGGGATGGCGTTCCAGTTCATCGGCTGGGGATTTGTCAACCTGGGCATTTCGTACCTGGGCAACATCAATTTGCAGCGCCGCCTGTCCAAACTGGACGAGAAGAAGAAACGCGCCGCCGAACCCGAAGAAACCCGCAAACTGGCGAAACTGCTGTGGACGAATGCCGGGCTGGACGCGCTCTACATGCTCGGTGGGGCCGCGCTGGCGCGATTCCTGTCGGTGGAGCCTTTCTGGGTCGGCACGGGTATCGGGATTTTCTTGCAAGGCGCGTTCCTGTTCTTTTTCGACTGGCTGCACGCTCGAAAGCTGAAATGAGCCTGCGCGATTTCAACCCGCTTAATTTTCCGCGTTCGACCCAAATCACGCTCATCCTGTGGGCGCTGACGATGATTTCCCTGCCCATCGTCGGCTGGGTGTGGGGGCAGGATGCCCTGATTCGCGGCATGAG
The DNA here is from genome assembly GCA_020060235.1 of Anaerolineales bacterium. Classification (GTDB taxonomy): domain Bacteria; phylum Chloroflexota; class Anaerolineae; order Anaerolineales; family Villigracilaceae; genus UBA8950. Next base: position 2,080 of record JAGVAO010000133.1, read on the forward strand.
CCTGGGCGTGCTAATGCAGGCTGTTGTCGTGCTGACTGTCCTGCGCAACGCCTGGGGGCTGCCGCGAACCCTGGGCACGCTGGCGATTGTGGCGGTACTCTCTTATTTTGCAGAGTGGCTCGGCTCGAAGACCGGATTCCCGTTTGGCGCATACCACTACACCGACGTCCTGCAACCGCAACTGGCGGGCGTTCCGCTCCTGATTCCGCTGGCCTGGATGATGATGCTGGCCCCCGCCTGGGCGATTGCCAAAATCATTCTGGGCAAGCGCGACACCCCCAAATTACCTATTCCCATTTACTATTCCCTCGTTGCCGCCCTGGCCTTCACTGCCTGGGATTTGTTCCTCGACCCGCAAATGGTCGGCTGGGGGTTCTGGGTCTGGGACGCGCCGGGGATTTACTTTGGTATTCCGTTCAGCAATTACCTGGGCTGGCTGCTGGTCTCGTTTCTCCTAACCCTGGCCGCCCGTCCGCGCAACCTGCCGCTCGGCCCATTGGCCTTCATCTATGCCCTGACCTGGTTCCTGCAAACCATCGGGCAGGGCATTTTCTGGGGGCAGCCCGGCCCGGCCCTGTTTGGTTTTCTCGGCATGGGGATTTTTATCCTGCTGGCGTTTAGGGCAGTGAGCAGTGACCAGTAATCAGTTGCCGGTAGATACTGGATACCGCCCTTCGACTTCGCTCGCCTGTCGGCTCACTCCGCTCAGGGCTTGTTGACTGGATACTGGCTTCTGAACTCTGAACACTGGATACCGATGACTGAACTCTGGATACTGCTAACAGCCTTCCTCCTTGGCGCGCTGCCGCTCTCCGTCTGGGTAACACAACTGGCGGGCAAAGACCCGCGCGCGGTTGGCGATAAAAATCCCGGCGCAACCAACGCCCTCAAAGCGGGCGGCAAATGGGTCGGCCTGGCCGCGCTGCTGATGGATGTCTCCAAGTCCGCCGCGCCGGTTGGGCTGGCGTACCAAATCCTCGGCCTGGACGGCCCCTGGCTGGCCGCCATCGCCCTGGCCCCCAGCCTCGGCCACGCCTACTCACCCTTCCTGCGCTTCAAGGGCGGCAAAGCCCTGGCAACCGTATTGGGCGCATGGATTGGCCTGACACTCTGGGATGTGCCGCTGGTGGCCCTGGCCGGGATTACGCTCTGGTTTGTCCTGCTTAAAAAATCGGGTTGGGCGGTTGTTCTCACGCTGTTTGGCATGGCTGCTTACCTCTACTTTTTCCGCCCTGAAGCGTTGTTTTTCTGGGTGCTTGGCCTGCAATCCGTTTTGTTGGTTTGGAAACACCGGTTTGATTTGGCAATTGGTAAGTCGTAAGTGGTAATTGGCTATGCCCGAGTTGCTCTCACTCTCGTTTTTGCCGCTTTTTGTTTTCGCGCTGATTGCCATCCTCAACGCCCTCACTTTTCCTCGCCTGCGCCGAATATACAATCCCCAATTACCAATTACCAACCCCCCAATCTCTATCCTCATCCCCATGCGCAACGAAGCCGGGATAATTGCCGAAACCGTGCGCTCCCTGCTGTCCCAGGACTACCCTGGTCTTGAAATTCTCATCCTTGACGACAACTCGACCGACAACTCTGCTGAAATTGCCCGCGCCGCGGCAAACGGCGACTCGCGCCTGCGCGTCATCGCCGGGAAGCCGCTTCCGCCCGGCTGGCTTGGCAAGGTCTGGGCCTGCCACCAGTTATCCGAGCAGGCCAACGGCGGAATCCTGCTTTTCACCGACGCCGACGTGCGTTGGGGGTCGGGCGCGGTCTCCGCGCTCATGGACGAATCCCAGCGGATGCAGGCCGACCTGCTGACGGTCTGGCCGACCCAGATTACCCAAACCTGGGGCGAGCGGCTGGTCGTCCCGCTGATGGGATTTAGCATCCTGGCCTACCTGCCTGTTTTGGCGATTCATCACATCCCCTGGCCCGTTTTTGCCGCCGCCAACGGCCAATGCCTGTTCTTTCGGCGTGAAGCCTACCTGAAAATTGGCGGACACGCCGCCATTAAAAACAAAATCGTGGACGACATGGCCTTTGCCTATGCGGTCAAACGCAACAAATTGCGTCTGCGCATGGCCGATGCTAACGGCCTGATTCAAACCCGCATGTACCAAAACTGGCCGCAAGCGCGAGACGGATTCGCCAAAAACATCCTCGCAGGGCACGGCGACAGCGTTATTTTGCTGTTGTTTTCGGCTTTCTTTCACTGGTGGTTGTTCATCGCCCCCTGGTTCCTGCTCGCCTCATTAATCCTTGTATTCCGCTTTTCACTGGTAACTGAATACTGCTTACTGGTTACTGTATCCATCCTTACCCGCGCCCTGACTGCCGCCACCTCCCGTCAGCGCATCCAGGACGCCATTTTTATGCCTGTTTCCGTCTTCCTGATGACTCTCATCGCCTTCCAGTCCATTCGCTGGCGATTCACCGGCGGCCCGCAGTGGAAAGGCCGGACACTCACACAATGACAAATTCTTCCATCATCATCCTCGGCGCGGGCATTGGCGGACTTTCTGCGGCCATTCACCTGGCCGCCAGGGGGCGCAAGGTCACTATCCTTGAGCAGAATCCCGCTGTTGGCGGCAAAATGTCCGAGATTCGGGCCGAAGGCTTTCGCTTCGATACCGGCCCTTCGGTCATCACCATGCGCGGGGTGTTTGAAGACCTTTTCCGCGCGGCAGGCCGCCGTCTCGAAGACTACCTGACCCTGCTGCCGGTCGAGCCGCTTACCCGCTACTTCTGGCCCGATGGAACGAGCCTCGACCTATCGCGCGACCTGACCAAAACCGCCACCCAAATCGCCGCGCTGGAGCCGCGCGACCTCGAAGGCTACCTCGACTTCCTGGCCGAAGCCGCCCGTCTGCACCGCATCACCGGCCCGGTGTTCACCTACGGCCCGCCGCCCTCGCTCGAAAGCCTCAAGCACGTCACGCTCAAAGACGCCCTCAGTGTCGATGTCGTCCGCACGCTCCAGCAAAGCATCGAGCGCCGCATTCGCCACCCGCACCTGCGCCAACTGCTCGGGCGTTTTGCCACCTACGTCGGCGCAAGTCCTTACCTGGCCCCGGCCACCCTCGGCGTTATCGCGCATGTCGAACTGACCGAGGGCGTCTGGTATCCGCAGGGCGGCATCTACGCCATTGCCCGCGCCTACGAGAAACTGGCCCGCGAGTTGGGCGTCGAAATCCGACTGAATACAAAAGTCCGCGAAATCTGCCTGCACGGCAAACAAGTTTCTTCTGTTCTTTTGGAAAATGGGGAGATTCTCCCGGCCTCGACTCTCATCTCGAACCTCGACGTTACCACCACCCACAACCTGATGCAATCGGAACGCGCCGCTCGACGGCTGGATACGCTAAAGAAGCGCGATGCCTCCTGCTCGGGCATGATTCTGCTTCTCGGCGTCGAGGGGGCGTTCCCCGAACTGGCGCATCACAACATCTTTTTCTCGTCTGACTACCGCCGCGAGTTTGAACAGATATTCTCGGAGCGGGTCCTGCCTGACGACCCGACCCTCTACCTGTGCATCACCTCCAAAACGGACGCTGACCACGCCCCCGCAGGCTGCGAAAACTGGTTCGTGATGGCAAACGCCCCGGCGCTCGACCAGGCCTCCAGCGCGGTGGACAAGGCCGCAGTGACAGAAATGCTACTTAATCGGTTGGCAGGCCTCGGGTTGGATGTGCGGAACAAGATTCGCTATCAGAAGTTGTTAACTCCCCTCGATATCCAAAAAAATACGGGCGCTTATCGCGGCGCGCTCTATGGTGTCAGTTTTAACGACCGCTTTGCGCCCTTCAAACGTCCGCATAACAAATCTGAGTTCGATGGGCTGTACTTTGTCGGCGGCACGACGCATCCCGGCGGCGGCGTGCCGATGGTCACGCTTTCGGGCAAATTGGTGGCTGAAATGCTGTCATGAATCGACGCCCGCGACCTGGTTGACGAGGCTTTCGATGTCGGCCAGGTTGGGTTGCAGGTCGAACCAGGCCAGGAACTCGACATTGCCTTTCGGCCCCAGCAGGGGGGATTTTTCCAGCTCACGCAGGCCGTAGCCGTTTTGGATGGCGAACTCGATTACATCGCGCAAAATGCGGGCATGGATTTGCGGGTCGCGGATGACCCCCTTGTGTTTGGCTGATTCCTTGCGCCCGGCTTCGAACTGCGGCTTGATGAGCGCGACCAGCCCGGTCGATGGGGTTGTCAGCCAGTCTTTGACTACCGGTAATAAAATTTTGAGCGAGATAAACGAAGCGTCGCAGACCACCAACTGCACCAGCTCTGGCAGGGATTCGACGAAGCGGGCGTTGGTCTCCTCCATGACGACCACGCGCGGGTCGGTGCGCAACTTCCAGTGCAGGATGCCCTTGCCGACATCGATTGCGTAGACCCTGGCCGCGCCGTGCTGCAACAGGCAGTCGGTGAACCCGCCGGTCGATGCGCCAACGTCGGCGCAGGTCAGGCCGGTGGGTTCGATGCCGAAGGCTTCCAGCGCGCCGAGTAGTTTTTCGCCGCCGCGTGAGACAAAGCGCGGCCCCGAGTCGATTTCCACCAAAGCATCGGGCATAAAACTGGCCGAGGCTTTGTCGGCCACCTGTCCGTTGACACGCACCTGCCCGGCCATGATGACGGCCTGGGCCTTGGCGCGGCTTTCAACCAGTCCGCGATTGACGAGCAGCAGGTCAAGACGAATTTTGTTCATGGCTGCGATTTTACTGCAAAGCGTGCGGAAGCGGCGACTGGGACATCGAATTGTGCGAATTTCCTGTTAGAATCTCTCCCATGCCCGAACCGCACATCTACGTTTTTCTTGGCAATGACGAGTACGCCATCCGTAAACGGGTGGCGAAATTCGATTCGCTTTTCAGCGACCCGACCTCGGCGGGGATGAATATCTCGCGGCTCGATGCGCGCACGACCAACGAAAGCGAACTCAACAACGCGGTCGGCGCGATGCCTTTCCTGGCTTCACAGCGGCTGGTGGTGCTCGATGCGCCATCCAAAAAGTATACCGGCCTGGAGGGGCATAAGAAGTTCACCGCTTTCCTTGAAACTGTGCCGCCCAGCACCGTCCTTGCGCTGGTCGAAGTGGACGAGATAAAAGAGAGGGAAATTCCCAATCACTGGCTGGTCAAGTGGGCAGCCAAACATGCCGAGGTTGCCCGCAGCGAGCATTTTTTCCTGCCGCGCCAGCGCGAAATGCCGGGCTGGATTATCAACGAAGCCAAACGCCAGGGCGGGCAAATCGAGCCGCAGGCGGCGGCGCGCCTGGCCGAGATGGTCGGCGAAGACCCGCGCCAGGCTGCCCAGGAAATCACCAAACTGCTGACTTATGTCAACTTTGCCCACCCGGTCGGGCTTGAAGATGTCGAGGCGGTCAGCGTCACCTCTGCCGGGGCTGATATTTTCGAACTGGTGGATGCCATCGGTTCGCAGAACGGACGCCAGGCCCAGAAACTGCTCCACCGCCTGCTCGATGAGCGCGACGCTTTCGAGTTGTTTGCGCTGGTTGTGCGCCAGTTTCGCTTAATCCTGATGGCCCGCGAGGTGCTGGACGAGGGCGGCGGCCAGGTCGAAGTTGTCGCCGCGCTGGGGCAGCATCCATTTGTGGCTGAGAAAGTGTTCAAACAAGCCCAGCGCTTCAGCATGAAGTCGCTGCGAGCCATTTATCATCACCTGCTGGTCATGGACGAAGCGGCCAAGACCGGGCAAATGAACCTCGATTTGTCGCTCGAAGCCTTTGTGGTCGAGTTGACCCGCTGACATTAAAAAAACGCGCGCTGGCCGTAACAGGCCCAGCGCGCGTTTTTGGTTTAACCGGATTTACTTTTCGTAAGGCACGCCGTCCGCTGCGGGCGGAGTCGATTTGCCGATGACGCCCGTCAGCACAATCATTGTCACAATGTAGGGAGCCATCAGCAGGAAGGCCGAGGGGATGGGTACGCTCAGAATTTGCAGTTTGACTTGCAGCGAGTCGGCAAAGCCGAAGATGAGCGAGGAGAAAAACGCTCCGACCGGGTTCCAGTTGCCGAAAATCATCGCCGCCAGGCCGATGAAGCCTTTGCCAGCGGTCATGGCCTGGTCGAAGCGCCCGACTGCGCCAATGGTGAAGTACGCGCCGCCCAACCCGGCAATCATGCCGCCCGCGATGACGTTGATGTAGCGCGTCAGGTAGACGTTGATGCCGAGTGTATCCGCCGCCTTGGGGTGTTCGCCGACTGCACGGGTGCGCAATCCCCAGGGGGTGTAGAACAAGATGACATGGGTGACGATGACGACCACTATCATCAGGTAGATGACAATGTTGCTCTCGAAAAGCGCCGGGCCGATGATTGGGATTTTCGACAAAATCGGAATGGGGATAATCGGGAAGGTACCCGAGTTGTTCAGGTTGGTAAATGCCTTTTCGAGGAAGCGGGAGGAGATGAACGAGGTCATGCCGACCCCGAAGATATTAATGGCGACACCGCTCACAATCTGGTCTACCTTGAAGCGGATGACCAGGTAGGCATGGGTGGCTGCGACCAATCCACCGGTCAGGATGGCGACCAAAAGGCCGACATACAGATTGCTCGCCAGGCTGGCAGAGATGACTGCCGCCTGGGCCGAAATCAGCATGATGCCTTCTATGCCGATGTTGACGACGCCCGAACGCTCACTCATCACCCCGCACAGGGCGGCCAGCGCAATCGGCGTGGCGCGCACAATCGAACTTTGCAGCATTCCAACCAGGTTGAACGACTTCCCCTGCGCCGCCCACACCAGGAAGGCAAGCACGAAGGCAAAAGCCAGCGCGCCGACCAGCCAGCCTATCGAATGGATTCCGCGCGACATCTGGAACGCACCCAGGAAGGCAATCACGATTGCCAGCGCGTACACAGTTGCCTGGGCCGGGATGACCAGGTCGGGGATGACGATGGCCTGCGAGGAGGGCAGGTTCATGCCAAAGACTGAGCTAAGCCCGGCCTGGGTATTCAGGCCGAAGAGCAGGAAGATGAGCATCCCCGTAACCAGCAGGGCGATGCCGTATCCAATCCGAATGCGGCGGAAGGCGGCTGCTTCAATGGTTTTGGTTTCTTCAATTGTATTCATCGAATCACCTCGTTATCGTCCCCATCCGCGTGTCAGCACGGTGGATTCTTCGTCGGCAGCCTTCTCTTTCAGGCGGTAAATGCGGCGGATAATGGCGGGCGCGGCTACAAAAATAATCACCAGGCCCTGGATGACCGAAATAATATCAATCGGGATATCGGCCATCGACTGCATTCGCGCCGCGCCGCTGCGCAGGAAGCCAAACAGGAGCGCAGCCAGCACCACCCCAAGCGGGTGACTCTTGCCAAGCAGGGCCAGGGCAATCGAGTCGAACCCGTATCCTGCCGAAAAGCCCTGACCGACCCAGCGGTCGACGCCGAGCACCTGAACTGTCCCTGCCAGCCCGGCCAGCGCGCCCGCCAGGGTCATCACCAGCACGATGTTACGGGTGATGCTCATGCCGGCGTATTTTGCGCCATCGGGGTTGTTTCCGACCGAGCGCAACTCGAAACCGATGGTGGTTTTGAACAACAGCCAGTACACCAAACCGGCGATTGCCAGCGACAGGATGAAGCCCCAGTTCAGGCGGATTGGGTCGCTGAAGAAGCGCGGCAGTTCGGCGCTGATTGCCACGTTGGGCGTCACCGGGCGGAAGCCGGAAGCCTGCATCGGGCCGGTCAGCAGCCAGTCGCTCAAGCGGAAGGCAATCCAGTTCATCATGATGGTGTTGACCACCTCGTGCGCACCAAACCTGGCCTTGAGATAACCAGGGATTGCGCCCCAAACCGCCCCGCCCGCCGCGCCAGCCAGCAATGCCAGCGGCAGGTGAATGAAAGCGGGTAGGCCTGAGATGCTGTAGCCGACATAGGCCGAGCAAAGCGCGCCGATGAAGAATTGCCCCTCTGCGCCGATATTGAACAGACCGGCGCGGAAGCCAATCGCCACCGATAACCCGGTCAGGATGTAGGGCGTCGAAGACACCAGACTTTCGGTCAGCGGGTAAATGGCGCGCAGTAATTGGCGGGTTTCGCCGGTCGAGAAGTAAATACCCAGGCCTTCCACCAGCCGGTCGAAACTTCCGAACGAGCCGATGAAAAGCGCGCCGTAGGCCGTTGCAACGGTCGAAAAGGTCAAACCGATGGCATGGAGCGGATTGCTGAAGAAATTTCCGTAAGCCGCAATGACATCGGCATCGCTGACCACAATCACAATGGCGCCAATCAGCAGGCCGGTAAAAACAGCCAGCGCGGGCACCAGCGCGGCTTCGCGCGCCTGGCGCAGCCAGCCTTTTTTGGCGGGTTGTTGTTGATTTTTTTCGCTCACACCAGCCTCCTAAAAGACACGTTCGACAGTTTGTTCGCCCGGTTTGGCCTTGCTGGCCGCTTCGGACGGTTTCATGCCTGCCATGAGCAAGCCCAGGTATTCTTTGTTGACCGCGTCGGCGTCGAGCACATCGACAATCTGGCCTTTGTACATGACGGCGATGCGGTCAGAGAGCGCGAGAATCTCGTCCAGTTCAGACGAAACCAGCAGGACAGCCACGCCGTCGTCGCGTTTTTCGATGATACGGCTGTGGATATATTCGATGGAACCGACATCCAGCCCGCGGGTGGGCTGCGAGGCGATGAGCAGCTTAATCGGGCGGGAGAATTCGCGCGCCACAATCACCTTTTGCTGGTTGCCGCCCGAAAGGGTCGAGACGGCGACCTTGATGCTGGGTGTGCGCACATCGAACTGGGCGGTCAGTTCTGTGGCCGAATCCATGATGGCCTTTTCCTGCAAAACGACTCCCCGCGAGAAGGGCGGCTGGTAATAGGTGCATAACATCATATTGTCGTAAATTGGGAAGGGCAGCACCAGCCCGTGTTTCTGGCGGTCTTCGGGGACGTGGGCAACCCCCCTTTCGAGAATCTGGCGCGGGGTGGCGTGCGCCAGCGATTCGCCATTGAGCAGGACATCGCCCGATTCGACCGGCAAAAGCCCGGTCAGGGCATAGACCAGTTCGGTCTGTCCGTTGCCCTGCACCCCGGCGACGCCGAGCACTTCGCCGCCGCGCACGTCGAAGGTGATTCCATTGACGACAACGTGTTCGCGCTCATCTTTGACGTAAAGATGGTTCACTTGCAGTACGACTTCGCCTGGCTGGGGCTTTTCTTTTTCAACCGTCAGCGAGACTTCGCGTCCGACCATCAGCGAGGCCAGTTGTCGGGGCGTTACTTCGCTTGGGATGGCCGACCCGGCCACCGCTCCGCCGCGCAGCACGGTGATGCGGTCTGCCATTGCCAGCACTTCTTTGAGTTTATGGGTGATGAAAATGATGGATTTTCCGCTGTCAATCAAGGCGCGCAGGATTTGGAATAACCCCTCGACCTCCTGGGGGGTCAGCACGGCGGTGGGTTCGTCCAGAATCAGGATGTCGGCGTTGCGGTATAAAACTTTGATGATTTCGACCCTTTGCTGGGTGCCGACCGGCAGGTCTTTAATGTAGGCGTCCGGGTCGACTTCGAGACCATATTGTTCTGAAATCTCCCGAATGCGCTTGGCGACCTGGCCTTTATCGAGGAAAATGCCGTTTTTGGTTGGTTCAATTCCGAGCATGACATTTTCGGTGACGGTCATGACGGGCACAAGCATAAAGTGCTGATGAACCATGCCAATGCCGCGCGCAATTGCGTCGCTGGGGCTGTTGATTGCCACTTCCTCGCCGCGCACAAGGATTTGGCCCTCGTCGGGCTGGTACAGGCCGTACAAGATGTTCATCAGGGTGGTTTTACCCGCGCCGTTTTCCCCCAGCAGGGCCAGGATTTCTCTCTCGTTGAGTGAAATATCAACATGGTCATTGGCCAGCACGCCGGGGAAACGCTTTGTAATGCCGCGTAACTCCAAAACAGTGGTCATAAAATCACGCTCCTTGGTAGATGTGACAGCCAGGTTATTTTAATCGAAATAAAAAAAGCCGGGGATTTGCATCCCCGGCTCTCTTGTGCCGGAACGATTATTGACCCAAGACGCCGTCAACGGTCAGGGAACCGTCAATCAGGGCTTGCTTGATGGTTTCGAGTTCGGCTTTCATTTCGGCAGAAACCTGCCCATCCAGGTCGTGGAAGGGGGCGATGTCCACGCCGCCATCGGCGATGGTGTAGTTGACGTTGCCGCTGGTGAACTCGCCAGCCATGGCATCTTTGATGGTATCGAAGACGGCCACATCGATTTTCTTCAGGACGCTGGTAAGCAGCACCGAGCGGTACTGGGGAGCGGTGTCGAACCAGTCGGCATCCACACCGATAATCAGGCAGGAACCGGTTTCCTGGCAGTAAGCGGCGGAGCCGAGGCCGACGGGGCCAGCCACGGGCAGGATGATATCGGCGCCTTCCTGGACGAAGTTGGTTGCGAAGTTGCGGCCATCATCGGTCGATTCAAAGTTGCCGGTGAATGCGCCATCGCCAGCGGCAGTGTTCCAGCCGAGGACTTCCACGTTGGTGCCTTTCTGCTGGTTGTAGTACTTGACGCCAGCCTCGAAGCCCTTCATGAAGATGGTCACGGTCGGGATGGGGATACCGCCGTAGGTGGCGACTTTGCCGGTCTTGGTCATACCGGCAGCCAGGTAGCCAGCCATGAAGGCAGCCTGGTCGGTCTGGAAGCCCAGGCCGCGCACGTTGGGGATGTCGGTGTCGGAGCCGCAGTCTTTGCCGACTTCAGCGCCGGGCCAGCAGTCAGGGAAGCCGTAGTCCACAATGGCGAAATTGGTATCGGGATTGGCTTTCGCGGCGGCAGCAGTGTCAACACCGAGCAGGAAGCCGACGGTCACAATCAGGTCGGCGTCTTCGTCAAGATACTGCTGGATGTTCTTGACATAATCGGCCTGGGCCTCGGACTCGGCAACTTTGCCTTCGATGCCCAGTTCGCTGACAGCCTGCAGGATACCGGCATAGGCGCTGGCGTTGAAGGACTTATCATCAATACCACCCATGTCGGTCACCTGACCGACGAGGAATTTCTTTTCCTGCTGGGCAGCAGGAGCGCAGGCGGCCAGCACCAGCGAAGCCACCATCAGCGCGACAAAAATACGGGTTGCAAGTTTCATTGTTTCTCCTCCATAGAGAAATGAATTAACGGTTGGGGGCTTTTATCAAAGCCCCTCTAAATTTAGTATAAAACGAGTCGGAATATTCTTCCAGATGAATCTGTCATGACATTTGTCACAAAAGCATTGCAAATCAAACAGGGCAGTATTATTCGTTCTCGTCAACGTTGTCTTCGTCATCAAATCCATCATCATTGTCATCAAAACCATCATCAGACTCGTTATTATCAAACTCATCTTCGTTCTCGAAATCACCTTCGTCATCAAAATCTTCTTCGTTATTATCTTCAAGTAAGTTTTCGCTTTCTTCCTCCTCAAAATCGCTCTCCGGTATTATTGGAATTTCCAAGTCCTCGATAGACGCGGTTTCGCCAAGCGCCTCCAGCAGGTCTTCCGGCGGTGCGGTCTCTCCCCAGGCAATGAAGTAATTCCCTTCATATTGCGGTTGGCTTATCTTGCCGGAAAGGATAATCTCCCGTAAAACCGACAGGTCGAAGAGAATGCTTGCCAGAACCCTGGCCCTGAAATGCGGATATTGGCGCGCCAGGTCTACCTCGGCGCCGATGATTTGGCTGCTGGCCTGTTCCAGCGCGGCCAGGCCGGTGGAGCCGCCGTAAGCAAACAGAACGTCAGCGCCTTCTTCCTCGAGTGCCAGAGCCTGCTCTGCGCCCCAGTCCGGGTTGGCCAGAGTGTCGGTAAAGTTATGGCTTTCGAGATACACCATACTGGCTTGTACATCCCCGGTTGCTGCTTCGAACCCGCTGGAGTAGGCCGCCACCGGTGGCAGGCCTGGGTGGGCAAAAATAGCCCCGACGATGCCGGTCTGGCTGTAATGGGCGGCAA
>JAGVAO010000162.1 GCA_020060235.1 Anaerolineales bacterium
CCAATCGTACGCGGAACGTTGAACTCGAAACGCGCCAGCGAGGTGATGACCAGGTTGGTTTCATCTTCACCGGTAACCGCTGCCAGGACGTGCGCCTGACGTATTCCGGCCTCGTCCAGCACGGACGGCGAGGAACCATCACCATGCACCACCACCTCAGGCGGCAGTTCGGCGTGGAGTTTTTCAAGCAAAACCTGGCGCGATTCGATAATCCGTACCGTGTGTTTGCCATCCAGCAGGATTTTCGCCAGGTAAGAACCGGTATTGCCGCCGCCAACGATAATCACATTCATGGCTGGTTCCTCCTTTCGAGGCCAAGCATTTCCTCAAGGCGGGTCATCGAAGTCGCCTGCACAGCCATGTGCAGGATGTCGCCCTCGCGGAACTCCGTGCCATTGGTGGGAATGAAGGCATGGTCGTCGCGCGTCACCGAGAAGACCACCACCTCGCCAGGAATGCCGAGGTCGCGCAGGCTGCGCCCCGCCAACGAAACACCAGCCTCAACAACCAGCATTGAAACCTCCCCGCGCCCAAACTTTTGCAGCACATCCAGGTCGGTATGGGTCACCAGGTCGTAAATCTGGCGCACGCCCAACTGCGTGCCTGAAATCGTGCTTAAACCCAGGCGCTGGTAAATTTCGGCCCGGCGCGGGTCGTACATGCGCGCCACCACACGCGGCACACGGAAGAGATTGCGTGCAATCCGCGCCGCAACAATGTTGGCATTGTCTGAAGAACTTGCGGCAATGAAAGCGTCTGCTTCGGCAATTCCGGCCTCGTTCAGCACATCGCGGTCGAAACCCAGGCCGTGCAAGACACGCCCTTTGAACTCCGGGCCCAGGCGGGCGCCGGCGTCTGCATCACGGTGGTCAATCACGGTCACGTCGTGTCCGCGCCGGGCCAGAAGGTTACTCAATTGCGAACCGACCCGCCCGCAGCCCATCACAATCACTTTCATACAAGGCCTCCTTCATCATCCGGCGCGCCAGCGCACGGCCTGTTTGCGAATCCATTCCAGGCTGTAGAGAATCAGCCCGAACAGGGAAAGTCCAATCCAAAACCTGGCCGGGATGGCCTGGTGTTCAAAAGCCGCCGCCAGGGGTGGAAAATAAACCAGCAATAAAATACTGACCACTTCAAGCAGGATGGCAAAAAGCAGGAATCGGTTGCTGGCCCAGCCCAGGCGCGAGTTGCGGTTGCTCTCAGAACGGCAGGCAAAGGCGTTGCCTATCTGGGCCATGACCACCCCGGCGTGAAAGACCGTCACTGCCATAATTTGCGCATCCACCAAGGAGAGCGGATTGGCGAAAAAAGCCGGGATAGGCAACCGCGCCAGCCAGGGCAAGGCGCCAATATCCGCGGCGTTGCCCGAAAACCAGTAAACCGCGAAAAATCCGCTAAAACACAAGACTGCTTCTATCATACCCAGCCACACAAAGGCACGCAAGAGCAGATTATTATCAATCAGGCGCTGGTCACGCTTGCGCGGCGGGCGCATCATCACATCCGGCTCAGGCGATTCGCTGCCCAGCGCCAGGGCCGGGAACAAGTCAGTACCCAGGTCAATCGCCAAAATTTGCTTGACGCCCAGGGCCAGCGGCACGCCCGGCAGGCTGGCTGAAACAATGAAAGGCATTACTTCAGGCACGTTCGATGAAAAAATATAGGTCACAAACTTGCGGATGTTATCGTAAATGGCGCGTCCCTCTTCGATGGCCGAAACAATTGCGCCAAAATTATCATCGGTCAGGATGATGTCGGCAGCCTCCTTGGCGACATCCGTGCCGACCAGGCCCATCGCCACACCCACATCGGCCTTTCGCAGGGCCGGGGCATCGTTAACCCCGTCACCGGTGACCGCCACCACCTCGCCGCGCGCCTGGAAAGCCGCCACCAGTCGCAGTTTGTGTTCGGGCGCCATGCGCGCAAAAATCGTTTCATTCTCTAAGATGTCCAGCAACTCCGCTTCTGGAATTTCATCCAGTTCAGCCCCGGTCAAAATGCGCGGATTTTTGCTCTCGACCATGCCCACGCGCCGCGCCAGCGACTCAGCCGTCAGACCATAATCGCCGGTAATCATCGCAATCCGAATCCCGGCCTGGCGGCAGACCTGCACGGCATGTTCCACTTCAGGGCGCGGCGGGTCCATCATTGCCATCAAGCCCAGGAAAACCTGTTCAGCCTCCACATTTTCCGCTCCAAAACTGCCTGGCGCGCGGGGCGGCAAAACCCTCCGGGCCACTGCCAGCACACGCAGGGCCTTGCGCGCAAAATCGTCGTTGGCGTCCATGATTTCGCGCCGCAAGCCCTCGTCCAGCGCAACCACCTGGCGATTAATCAGGATGTGGGTACACAGTTGCAGTACCTCGCGCGGCGCGCCCTTGGTGAAAGCCAGGTCGCCAGTCTTTGTGCGGTGGATGGTCGTCATGCGTTTGCGGCGCGCATCGAAGGGAATTTCATGCACGCGCGGGTAAATCTGCGCCAGTTGGCGCTCTTCAATGCCAGCCTTCATGGCCGCCACTTTCAGCGCGGCCTCGGTCTGGTCGCCCAGGCTGGTCCAGGTTGGGTGGTCGGGGCCGGGCGGATTAATCCGCGCGTTGTTGCAGCAGGATGCCGCTTCGAGCAGGCTGGTCAGGTCTTCATCCCAATCCTGCCCATCGGGCGCGGGAACGAACTCCCCCTCAGGCTGGTAGCCGACCCCGGTCACCCGCAAACGCTGACGGGCCACCCAGGCCTCGCGCACCGTCATCTGGTTCTGGGTCAGGGTGCCGCTTTTGTCAGTGCAGATGACCGAGACACTGCCGAGGGTCTCGACCGTGTTCAGTTTTTTGACCAATACGCCTTTGCCAGTCAGCCGCTGGACAGCCCACGCCAGCGAAAGGGTCAGCGTGGCCGGCAGCCCTTCGGGGATGGCAGCCACAATCACCCCCAGGGCAAAAATCCACAATTGCTGGCGTGTCAGGTCCAAACTGTTTTCGAAAATGCCCACCGCCAGGATTAACACCCCAATCCCAATTGCCACACCAGTGGTAACGCGCACCACCTGGCTCAACTCACGCTGAAAAGGGCTGGGTTCTTCAGGCAGGCTCTGCGTCAGGTGCGCGATGCGCCCAAACTGGGTTAACATGCCGGTTGCAAAAACAACTGCCCGCCCCGTCCCTGCTGCAACAGAGGTGCCCGCGAAAACCAGGTTGGGCTGTTCCAATTCGCTAATGCCCTGCTGGTAGCAGGCCTCGGCAATTTTGCGCGCCGCGACAGATTCCCCCGTAAGCGTGGCGTTGTTGGTGCGCAAGCCGTATTCCTCGGTCACACGCGCATCTGCCGAAATGTTATCGCCTTCAGCCAGAATCAAAACATCCCCAGGGGTTACCTGCCGGGCAGGGATGTACACTTCCTGCCCATCGCGTAAAACGTGGGCATAAGCGGGCAAGATGTCTTGTAATTTAGCGGTGGCCTGTTCAGCGCGGTGTTCGCGCCAGTATGAAAACCCGGCATTTGAAAGAGTAAGCGCCCAAATGACCAGCGCCAGCACCCAGTCGTTCAGGGCCGCCAGGAAGCCCGCCGCCAGCAGCAAAAGCGCCAGCGGATGCAAGAAGTGTGAAACAATTTTGAGCCAGGGCGAGTCTTGTTTGTGTTCGCTGAGGATATTTTCCCCGTAGAGCGACAGGCGTGCATCAGCCTCAGCCCGGGAAAGCCCGTCAGGACTGGTTTCGAGGGCTTGAAAGACCTCGCTGGGTCGCAGGGAGTATATCGGACTGATAGTCATTCAAAAATGAGCCTGGGGCAACCAACCCGAAAGCACCCTTTTTCTTACACTGGCTGGTCGCCCTTACAAGGAGTTATTCGTTTTCTTCCGCAGGCCCGGCTTCGCGCGGCGCGCCGCCCAGGCGGGGTTTCTTCTTGGGCCGCGCTTCGAGATACTGCTCGAGAAAAGAGCGCCGGTATTCGGTGTTCATGGCTTCGTCATAGTCTCCGGCTGCGACAGGCGGCTCATAGCGCAACGGGCGATGAACACCAAACAAGGCCCAGAAGCGGGTGACGAGTACCAGCAGGGTAAAGCGATATTCCTGCACTTTTAGAGACTGCCATTCGACCATCGTACCGATTTGGCCTTCGACGCGCGATTTATCGCGGATGATGCGGTGAATGTCCTGCGGGGTGCGATGGCCAATGGGTGAAATCAACAGGAAATGGGCCATGATAATCAGGATAATAATTGCCACCAGGGCCAGCGCGCCGCCCTCCTCCCACTTGCCGACAATCTGGCCGATAAAGATGGTGATTCCCAGGACAACCCCAAAGGTGGTTGCGCCCATGCCCCAGGCGCGCGCGCGGCCTTGAATATTGTGTTTGACATGCTCACGCATCGCCAGGGCCATGACCGTCAGCGGCAGGAAAACACCAATGCCATAAAAAGGAACAGCCAGGGTGGTTTCGCCGCGCACCAGCAATTGAATGACCACCGTGGCGACAAAGGCGGCTGTCACCGGGCGGGTGAATGTGCCCTTCGGGTTGCGGTAAACAATGTATTCGGGGATTTCGCCAATCGCCACGTTGCGCCAGGCAATCGCCTGGATGTCCTGGTAGGCGGTCAGGGCGGCGGCAGAAAGTAGCAAAACGGCCAAAATCTGGTAGGCCCAGTAGAGCAGAAATCCGCCGGGAAGTTGGTCAAAGCCAATAAAAGCCAAATTCCCGACCAGGGTGCGTCCGAACGTTCCGTCAAAAACGTTAAAGTGAATCGAAAAATACGTCAGGAATGTGGTGGTAATGCCGCCGTAAAAGATGAAGGAGGTTTGCACGATGCGCCCGATGCCGGGTTTGCCGCTGTAGAACTCCCACAGCTTGTGAAGGCGCGG
>JAGVAO010000096.1 GCA_020060235.1 Anaerolineales bacterium
AAAATCATCAGCACCGTCCAGGCCACAAAGAAGAGCACCACCGCCGAGAGCGGGTCAATCAGCACACCGATTTTCAGGAAGGTGTCTCCAGTTGGCAGCCAGTTGATGAAGGAATTGAAAACCTTGTCGCCTTCGCCAAAGTGGTCAATTGCCGCTGCGCGGAAGAAAACCACCATGCTGCCGGCAAACGATAACAGGGCTGCACCAATTGCAATACTGTGGCTGAGGGCCTTGTTCTTGTTGGTGAACAGCACAATCAGGAAGAACGCCAGCAGGGGCGGCAGGGGGAGAAGCCAGATAAGGTATTCTGTCGTCATCGTTCGCTCCTACCACTTCATCAGGTCGAGTTCATCGGCAATCACCGTCTTGCGGGTACGGTAAATGGCGATAACCAGCGCCAGGCCGACCGCCACTTCAGCGGCGGCAACGGCGAAGACAATAATCGAGAAAACCTGCCCGCCCATCAGCGCGGTGTTGCCATAGCGCCAGAAAGCAACCAGGTTAATGTTGGCGGCGTTGAGCATCAACTCGACACCGAGCAAAATCGCAATCACGTTTTTGCGCGCCAGCACGCCATACAGGCCAATGCTGAAAAGCGCCGCCGACAGGAAGATGTACCAGGACAAAGGAACCATAATTCTACGCGCCTCCTATTTGCGGTTCGCAATGTAGACTGCGCCAACCAACGCGGCCAGCAACATGATGGACGCCACTTCAAAGGCCAGCACGTAGGCATCGGGCGAGACCAGGGCGGTCGAGAGCGCCATCAGCGGGTCGCCAGAGACTTCGCCTTTTTGCGCGCCCGCGTTATGCATCTGCCCAACCAGGAAAACCAGCCCGGCAAAAGCGGCAACCGAAATGCCCGCCGCCCAGGGCCAGCCCGCATTGGTCTGCGAGACCTTGTCGAGCAGGTTGCGGCGGGTGAGCATGACGGCGAAGATAAACAATATCGCAATCGCGCCGATGTAAACCACAATCTGCACCACGGCCAGGAAAGACGCGTCGAGGGTGGCAAATAAGACAGCCGCGCCAAAAAGGACAGCAATCAGCCACAGGGCCGCATGAACCAGGTTGCGGGTGGTGACGACCATCAGCGCCGAAATGAGGATAAGCGCAGCAGTCAGGAAAAAGATGATTTGTTCAGCAGTCATAATCTCCAGTCCTCCCCTTCCTAATCCGCCGCAGCCGGTTCAGCGGAGACATCCGCCTCGCGTTTGCGGCGCGCCTGCATCCGCAGCCCCTCGACCGTAATCCAGGCCAGCAGGACATTTGAGAGGAACATGCCCGAAATATACAGCCAGGTCGGCGCATCGAGCAGGACGCGGTGCGTTACGGCGGTCACCATCAGCAGGATGAAGGCCAGCGGGGTCAGGAACTTCCAGTTGAAGGCCAGCATGTGGTCGATGCGGATACGCGGCACAGTGTACTTAACCCACATGATGACCCAGTAACCGAGCATGGCCTTGACCACAAAGTAGAACGCGCCCAAAAGCGGATACTGCTCGGCCCAGGGGCCGTGCCAGCCGCCAAAGAAGAGCGCGGCAATGAAGCCGCCAAAGGTGAAGGCGTGCAGCAGTTCGCCGGCATAGAACAGGCCAAACTTCATGCCCGAATATTCGATATGGTAGCCGGAGACGATTTCCGATTCTCCTTCGTTCAGGTCGAAGGGCGAACGTCCCAATTCGGCGATGGCCGCCACCAGGAAAATCAGCGCGCCCAGCGGCGAAACAAGGACAAACCAGTAATTGGCCTGCGCTTCGGTAATGGCGACAAAACTCATCGAACCGACAAGCACGGTCGGGATGAGCAGGGCCACCACCATCGGGATTTCGTACGAAATCATGTTCGCCACCATGCGGTACGCGCCAAGCAGGGCATATTTGTTGTTTGAGGCCCAGCCCGCCATGATGATGGAAAGCGTCCCGATTGCGCCCGCCGCAACGATGTAGAGCAGGGCCACGTTCAGGTCGACGCCGTAAATGCGCGAAGCCAGCGGCACCACCGCCCACAGGAAGAGCACCGAACCCAGTGAAAGGATGGGAGCCAGGTTAAAAACCACCCGGTCTGCGCCTTCAGGGGTAATGTCTTCCTTAAGAATTAGTTTGATGATGTCGGGAAAGGGCTGGAAAAGGCCGAACGGGCCGACCCGGTTCGGGCCAAGCCGGTCCTGGAAGCGGGCAACCACCTTGCGCTCCACCCAGACCAGCAAAATATCCAGCACCATCACCGCGCTGATGAACAGCACGATGCCGAGCAGGTAAATGACCAGCACCGCAACCCAGTCGGCCCACCCCCAGCCGAGGAAGAGTTCCAGCAACCAGTCATATACCACTTTGATAGGGTCTGTCAGAAATTCCATCGCGTGCTCCTGTGAAACAAGGAAAAGGCTGATAAGGTTCGCCTATCAGCCTTTCCTGTCAAATGGATATTAAACCCAGTCGAGCATTCCCTTTTGCCAGATGTAGTAAAGCCCGGCCAAAAGGATGAGAATAAAAATGATGCCTTCCACCGCGACAAAGAGCGGCATCATGTTCAGGGACAAAGCCCAGGGGAACAGGAAGACCGTCTCAACATCGAAGATAAGGAAAGCCAGCGCAAAGACGTAATATTGCGCTTTGAACTGCACCCAGCTGTCGCCCACCGTTTCCATGCCGCACTCATAAGTGCTCAGTTTGATGGGATTCGGTTTTCTCGGGGCCAAAATCGCCGCCATCACAATTGCGGCAATCGGGATAATTGTTCCCACGACCAGGAAAAGACCAAGGTAAATCCACGGATTTTCCATAAAATCTCCTCGCGTAGATTGGGTTTTTCGTCACAAACGGACGTTAGGATTTTATCATAAGCGTCATGGCAGGGGAATTTACGCTTGTATCATTTCAAGGTGATATTTGTCATGTATTTGGCAAACTTATGAACATAGGCCATTAATATGCCCAAAAGTTATGAGAAAATCACCCCAAAGCGACGACTATACGCTTTTTTTTGGTAGATAAAAAGCATGGAACGGGGAACTCGCAACCTGTCCGCCGTTAAACCAGCCTCATCCTGCCCGAAAATGACGCGAGAAGACCCACCCCTGTTATGCCTTGCGAAACCTGCGCCAGAACCATTTGAGCACTTCTTCCAGGAAGGGCATTCCAAGCACCGCGCTGGCAGCGGCGCCCACCACCCCAACCAGGCGCGCGGGCTGGGCTTTTAGCCCGAGGAAATCAACCGCCTCGATTTCGATTTTCTGCGCCGAAAGCGCCTGGCGCTCTTCCGGGCCGCCATCGCGCGGGGTGAAAATCAGGTAGAACCAGAGCGTTCCGCGATAGATGCCCACGTCTTCGGCGCGCACGCTCCACAAAAAGGTCAGTTTTTGACCGGGACGCAGCGATTCGCTGACCGCTCCGGGCGGGCTGACCTGCACCCCCGCCAGGTCGAGGCGCGCCTCGGCGGAGACGTAATGGGTGGCGTAGATATTGGGAATTTCGATGACCTCGCCGCGGGTGACGTTCCCGGCGGTTTCGGCGGTGGCGGTCAGGTTGCCGTGCGTATCGACCTCGAGGGTCAGGCGGACAACGTCGGCATCACCGGCGCGAATGCGCGGGGGGAATTCCAGCGTCAGCATACGCGCCTCGGTCACGGCCGGCTGCGGCAGGATGGCCGCCTGGGTGGGAACCAAAGCTGCTGGCGTGGGAACAGCCTCCGGGGCGAGCGGTTCCGATGCAGGCGGCTCCGGGGCAGATTCGACGCTGACTCCGCAGGCCAGTTGCGCCAGCAGGAGCACAAATCCTATCCACAAAAAGCGGTAAAAACGTTTCATCATTCAACTCCGCGCTCGAAAATTTTGGCGGACGGGCTAACGCTCGACTTCTTCAACCTCGGTGTACCAGCGCAGCCGGGTGCCGAGACGGTCGCGGGCTTTCCACAGGATGTCGGTTGGCATGGCCTGCAAGGCCCGGCGGATTTGCTCGATGCGGCGCAGGACGGTTTCGGTATCCTGCTCCGAGAGGCCGGGGTTTTCGTGCAGGAGCAGGTCTTCGAGACGTTTCAGGTTGATGCTGGTGGTTTTGTACAGGCCCCAATCGCGGCGGCACAGGCGCAGGATGCGGTCGAGGTTGATTTTGGCCTCGTCGTGGAAGCCCAGTTCGTTGTCGAGCAGCAGGGCCACCAGGTCGAGCGCGTCCTTGTGGTTGAGTTGGACTATCTGGGTTTTGGAGAGCAGCAACTCGGCCAGCGGAATGGTAACAGGGTGCGCGTGCAGCCGGTCGCGCAGGGGTAGTTTGTGGCACATTTCGAAATCGCCGATGAAAATGTCGATATGCCGCCCGGTCTGCGGATTGACGTACAACTGGCGGCGGTCGCCGTTGACCAGGTTGAAGTTGCGGTCGCTGACATAGCCGAAGTTCTTGAAAAAAGGTTCGAGTTTGCGGCGGTCGTGTTTGCGGACAACAAAATCAATATCGGCATAGTCGCGGGTCATTTGCCGTCCGCGCAGGCGGGGGCTGTGATAATGCACAGCCAACCCGCCAATGACACGCAGGTGGATTTGTTCGGCGCGGGCAGCATCGACAATGCGATTCATTTCATGGACGATTTCAGCATGTTCCATAAGGTTGGGTTACTCCACCGGGATTTCTTCGTGAACCTTGTCAAGGTCGAGGCCGCTCTTTTTGCGGTAGGCCTTGAAGCCAAAATAAATTGCAGCAGCCGTGGCATACAGGATGCCCATAAAGGCCAGCGAAGTACCGTTCTTGATGCCGTCAGGATGGATGCTATAGCCGATGCCGTACAAATTATTGGGGTCGAACAGCCATTGGAAGAGCAGGTAGCCGAGGAACGAGCCGAAGATGACTCCAGCCACGCTAATCAGCGGCAGTCCAAAGACCTTGTATTTGGCAATCGGTGAGGCGTTATACAGGTCGGGCTTGCGATAGGGCAACAGGATGGCGGCAATGGTCGTGCCAAAATAGGTGACGGCAATCACCAGGGTCGAGGCCAGCGTCAGGGTTTGGAAACCAAACACATCGTAAGCGAACAGGAAGGAAACGATAATGGAAGGAACAACCATCAACAACAGGGCAACAACCGGCGTACCAGTGCGTTCGTCCACCTCGGCGACTTTTTCGGGCAGCAGGCGGTCGAAGGCGGCGGCAAAGACGACGCGAGTCGAGGACAGGAAAACTGTTCCGCTCCAGCCAAACCACCACAGGCTCATCAGGCCAACGACCAGCAGTTGGAGGAGGCGGTTCTCAGTCAGGAAGGCAGCGAACAGGGCCGGGTAAGGCCAGATGGGCAGCGGCGGCTCGGCGGCACCGTACCAGGCATAATTCCACCATGCGCCGTTGGCCTGGACGTAGAAATCCCAGCCGATGGTTTTGGAAATCGACAGCAAGACCACAATCGCCAGCAGGGTGGTGACAAGCAGGGCCGAGGCCATGCCCGCAAAGTTGCGCTTGAAATCGGTCGCGCCGCGCACTTCGCCGTACAGGGTCGCGCCCCAATTGGGCCACAGGTTGAAGAAAACGATATAAGGCAGGGTCAGCACAATAAGGCTGAACGTGCCGCCGGTCAGCGACAGGGCCGCCCCGGCTTCCTGCCCGGCAACGGCGGTGGCCTCGTAAACGCCCGGCCCGGCCCCAAACAGGGCGGCGGCGTTGGAATCCAGCCCGGCCTGGAAGGCTTCAGGGGAACCTGTCAGCAGCAAGACCACGACAATCAACAAACCCAGGACGCCGCCGTAAAAACACCATTTTTGACTCCTCTGCAAAAAGTCATTCTTTAACTAGCCCAAACCGGCTGAAAAGCCAGCGCTGACTTCGAAAAGGGCGCGAAAATATGGCGTACGAAACCCA